>JAJBVE010000051.1 GCA_020859995.1 Clostridiales bacterium | reverse complement strand
GTGGGAAAATACAAGCATTTTTATCGCGAAAAGTTTTTATTCTTTAGCGCTGTTACATCCGATAGCAGACGTTTTCCTCATTTAACTCGCAATTATCTGCCTTCCCTCTTTTTCCTCAGCGTTTCTGCATTGGCGTCCACAGTCTTTTTACCCAGCGGATACCAGAATACCAGCACAAGGATCAGAGCGCCAAACCCGATCGCCGGTGCCAGGACGGATACATTGTAAATACCATTGACGACATTCGTATCAAACGCAGTCGCTGAAGTGTATCCGATCAAGGTAAGCAGTGCGCCGGTAAGGCCGGAGGAAAAGGCCTGCCCGCATTTTCTTGCGAAGGAATACAGGGAGTAAATTGTGCCGTCAGAGCGGGTGCCGCGCCGAATCTCATCTTCATCGATGACATCCACGATCATTGCCCAGATCACAGAGTTAAAGAATCCAAGGCCAAAATATCCAAACAGATAGCATATGATGTAAACGGTCGGATTTGTGGTGTGCAGGATAAACGCAATCCCAAAGAAAATCACTGCCACTGCCGCGCCAAAGATGGAAACTTCCTTTTTTCCATACTTTTTCGACATCGGAGGTACGACGAAGATGGCCAGTACCAGCATGACGATGACGCCTCCGAAGTTTGCCAGAGACTGATAGGTAGTATTATTAAAATAATTTGCCCATACATAGGTGCCCATGCCGGTCATTGTCAGCTGCGCCAGCAGCAGAACAATGGCAGCTACAATAATACTGACCAGCGCGCGGCTGGAAAACAGCTGCTTAAACAATGTGCCAACGCTGAATTTCTCCGTCTTCACTTCAATCTTCACACGTTCCACAGACAGGGAGGTGCAGATCGTATAGCACAATACGGCAAGGAGCGAGCAGACAAGCGCTGCTACGGTCATTTTGGTCCCGGACAGCTGGCTGTTGCCATTTGCATCCTTATAATACACTACCAGAGGCAGAACCACGCCAACTACCATGTTTGCCAGAGTTGCTCCGATGTTTCTCCAGGTAGAAAGCTGTGTGCGCTGCTCCGGATCGTCTGTAATCGCAGAGGCCATCGAACCGTAGGGAATATTGACGCCCGTATAGCAGATGCTGCCCCAGAGCAGATACGTAATTACCAGCCATACCACCTTAAAGCCCATCGGCATTCCTTTAAACCAGCTCGCGTACATCAGGAAGGAAGCCAGCGCGACCGGTCCCATGAAGCGGCGCATCCAGGGGATAAATTTCCCCTTTTCGGTCGGTTTGGAACGGTCTACGATCTGTCCCATGGCGGTATCGGTAAACGCGTCCACGAAACGTGCAGCCATCATGATCGCTCCCACAATCCCTACGCCAACCCCCATCACGTCTGAATAAAACTTCATCAGCCAGGTGGATGAAAGAATAAATGTAAAATCGTTTCCAAAATCGCCCATCGCATAGGCGAATTTATCGATCGTACCAAATTTGCGGACAGAACCTTTTTTCTTCGATGCCATCTTTGCATCCCTCACTTTCTCATATGTCCGTTACCATACCGCATGGCGGTTTCCCGCCGCCATCCATTCCAATCAATTTCATACTTTATCAAATTTGATCAGCTTCGCGTTGACACTCTTGGCAAATCCTTCCGGGCACAGGGAACCAGCCATCTCAAGCGAAGCCTCCACCGTCATGGCCTTCATCATATCCCACATGCCTTCGCCAGGAGCCATTTTCATATTCATCGCCAGATTAAACGCCTCGGATGCCGCTGCCAGCGCCTCCGGACACTTTGCGAGCTCCTCAAAGGTATCCCTGATGCTGTACTTGCCCTCCGGGAACTCCATCGGCGCGGTCAGATCCAGATCGCCCGCCAGCTTGAACCAGTTCGCCACGCCCTCGTTGCGCTCGTTCACTTCCGGAAGCACGTAGATGGACGGCTCTTTTTCCACCTTCTCCAGCGTGATGGAATCCTTCACATCGCCCGCCACAGCGAGAACAATGTTGGCTCCTTCCGCGAGTGCCACAGTGAAGACAAATACTTTTTCGGCAGATTTTTCTTCTACCAGCTTCCCGTTCAGATACAGTGCAACGGTCGGCTGGTTCGAATATACACGGATCTCAGTGGTCTCGCCCGCACGCTGTGCATAGTGTCTGCCGCAGACATGCACCATCGGCTTCGTGGTCCAGTACGCCTGATAAATAAAGTAGCTGTCCTTCTTTGTCTTGCGGTCGATGGTCATCAGACCCTTGTTGTTTCTGCCCGCTACGCCGCCCTCGTCGCGCGCCGCACAGCCGAAATCAAACATGTTCCACACATGGCTGGACCACATCCAGGGTCTCTCATCGAGTACCTTCGCCATATGCTCATGGTAAAGCGCCTGATACTCCTCGCTGTAATCCTTGCACGCCGGGTTCGGACCATGATAGGTGATGATGCCCTCGCAGCCATACTCAGAAAGACCGAGGCAGATTTCCGGATGAACCTTATGGAAATTGTCAAGCCACGGACCGTTGTCCTCCATCTTGCCGCCGTAC
>JAJBVE010000044.1 GCA_020859995.1 Clostridiales bacterium | reverse complement strand
CTTCCGCGACGACCGGCCGTACGATCGCGAGCGCGATTGAGTGTATCCATTACTATGGAGGAATCCTTGAGGGTATCTCCGCCATTTTCAGTGCAAGCCCCCAGGTAGAGGGCTATGAGATCAACAGCATCTTCCACGGCGAGGATATCGGCGACTATCAGACCTATGAGGTCGGGCACTGCCCGATGTGCGCGGCCGGGCAGAAGATTGACGCGATTGTAAACAGCTTTGGATATTCGAAGCTGTGAGTGTTGTAGTGGGATTCCGAGCGAAGTTTTGACTGTAGCTTAGCCAGCATCTACTATGAAAAAATTCTTTCTTTGGTAAAGCGCATAGAAAAACAGGATGACGTTTATCGTCGGACTGCAGGGAGACATCATGATGTTGCCCCTGCGGGGGCATGACTTGAAACCAGGTTGGCGGTGATTTGTGGGCCGTTTGCCGTCAGATGTTGCCCCTGCGGGGGCAGCATGATTTGGGGTGTTTATGATACAATTGTCCGGATAATCATATAAAAATATTATATATGCAAAATTATTCACTGTATAATTTACTTTCATATTTGCGGATGACTGCAGCATTTTTCTCCTATTGATTTTATAATTTCCATTCAATGTGTATTTTTGTGTAAAAATCATTGACTCTTTGTGCATTTTTGTGTATAGTATCTTTATAAGGAGGTTATTGTGAAGCCTAGAGATATTGCATTAAAAGAACTTAAAAATCATGGTTATATCTTTAAAAGGAATGGTGCAAACCATGACATATACTATAATGCTGAATACAACAGTACAATTCCCTTGAAAAGACATGATTTTAACGAAAACGATCTGAGATATATTTGCAAAGAGATCAAACAAAACCAAAATAAGTAGGTTCGGGAGCAGTGCCTGATCTACAGAAAGGAGAATATTATGAAATATATATATACCGCTGTTCTTATTCCAGAAGAAGATGGATCTGGTTTTTTTGTAAGAATTCCTGACCTTCCAGGCTGCATTACTACCGGAAAAGATTTTTCAGACGCAATCGAACAGATTACGGATGCTGCATCTATCTGGCTTGTTGACGCGGAGGAGGATCATCCTGAAGATATTAAACCTTCAACACAGCAGTGCGATATCGAGCACCCGGATAATGCCATCCTTACGCTGATCCAGATTGATACTCTTGCGTATCGGGCTCAGATTGACACGCGCGCCGTTCGAAAGAATGTTTCCCTCCCTGCGTGGATGGCTGCCCTGGCAGATAAGCGCGGAATCAACTGCTCTCAAGTGCTGCAGGAAAGTCTGATGGAGAAATTCGCGTAGATGCTTTAGCTATACGATAAAACATGGTTCAGGGCGGTCATTTGACCGCCCTGTTTTTCTGCCTGTGTCAGACAGCCTTATTCTTGTTGCTCCGATTCCTTCCGCAGATTTTTCTGCGCGGTGGAGAGCATCAGCTTGATACGGTTGAGCTGGTTGACCTCGCTCGCGCCGGGATCGTAGTCGATGGCGACGATGTTGGAGAGCGGGTACTGGCGGCGCAACTCCTTGATGACGCCCTTGCCGACTACGTGATTCGGCAGGCAGGCGAAAGGCTGCGTGCAGACGATGTTGTTGACGCCGGAGTGGATCAGCTCGAGCATCTCGCCGGTCAGGAACCAGCCTTCGCCGGTCTGATTGCCGAGAGAGACGATGTCTTTGGCCATTGATGCGGTCTCCTGAATCCTTCCCGGCGGGTCAAAATGGACACTCTTTCGCAACTCATCCGCAGCGGTGCTACGCAGCTTTTCGAGGAAAACGATCCCCAGATTTGCGAAGGTCGCGGTGCTTTTCTTTGTGCCGAGGTTCTGACTCTTGAAGTTCTGGTTGTAGAAGCAGTAGAGGAAGAAGTCCAGCAAATCCGGCACAACGGCCTGCGCGCCTTCTCTTTCCAGCAGCTCTACGAGATAATTGTTGGCGGCCGGCATAAATTTGACCAGGATTTCGCCGACGACGCCGACCTTCGGCTTTACCTCATCGGTGATCGGCAGGTTGTCAAAGTCACGGATGATCTCGCGGCACATTTTTTTGTACTCGCGGTAGGAAGGATTGCCGGATACAAACTCACAGCAGCGGTCCTCCCACTTTTTGAACAGCGCGTTTGCCGAGCCAGGCTCCTTTTCATAAGGGCGCATCCGGTAGAGGCAGCGCATGAAAATATCGCCGAAGACGAGCGCGAACAGGGCCCGTTTGAGCATTTTGTAGCTGAAGGTGAAGCCCGGGTTACCCTCCAGACCGCTTAGATTTAGCGAGATTACCGGAATCTGCTGCATGCCGGCCTTTTCCAGCGCGCGGCGGATAAAGCCGACGTAGTTGGAGGCGCGGCAGCCGCCGCCGGTCTGGGTCATGATGACGGCGGTATGGTTCAGGTCGTATTTGCCGGAGAGCAGCGCCTCCATGACCTGACCGACCACCATCAGGGACGGGTAGCAGGCGTCATTGTTTACGTATCGTAAGCCCATGTCGATCGCGTGGCGGTTGTCGTTGGGCAGCACTTCCACATGGTAGCCGGAGGCGTTCATCGCGGCGCAGATCATCCGGAAATGGATCGGGGACATCTGCGGGCAGAGGATGGTGTAATCCTTGCGCATCTCTTTTGTGAACTGGACACGTTCAATATTGGCCGGTACGATTTTGCGCGGCTCCTCATTGCGCTCCTTGCGCACGCGGATCGCGGAAATCAGAGAGCGGACACGGATACGCGCGGCGCCCAGGTTGTTGACCTCGTCGATTTTCAGGCAGGTATAAATCTTGCCGGAGCGGGAGAGGATGTCGTTGACCTCGTCCGTTGTGACCGCATCCAGACCGCAGCCGAAGGAATTGAGCTGGATCAGATCCAGATCCTCCCTGGTCTTTACAAAGTTGGCAGCAGCATAGAGACGGCTGTGGTACATCCACTGGTCAAGCACCTGCAGTGGCCGCTCGACCGGATTCAGATTCGAGACAGAATCTTCCGTCAGGACGGCGATACCGTAGGAGTTGATCAGCTCCGGGATGCCGTGGTTGATCTCTGAGTCAATATGGTAAGGACGTCCTGCCAGCACGATCCCGTGGCGGCCGGTTTTTTCCAGATATTCCAGAGTCTCCCGTCCCTTGTCGTACATGGCCTGACGCGTCTTTTCCATCTCTTTCCAGCCGGCAGCGGCCGCTGCGGTTACTTCCGCGGCAGGAATATCCGGGAAGGCCTCCTTCAAACGGCTGGTCACTGTGTCCAGGTTGGTAAAGGCGATGAATGGATTTTCAAACCGCACGTGCTCCGTGCGCAGGCTTTCTACGTTGTTTTTGATATTTTCCGCGTAGGAGGTCACGATCGGGCAGTTGTAGTGATTCGGCGCGTCCTCAAACTCCGTGCGCTCATAGGGAATGCACGGGTAGAAAATGTACTTAATGCCTTTTTTCACCAGCCATTCGATATGACCGTGCGCAAGCTTGGCCGGGTAGCACTCGGATTCGCTTGGGATCGACTCAATACCCAGCTCGTAGATTTTGCGCGTGGAGGGCGGAGAGAGGATCACCCGGTATTTCAGCTCCGTGAAAAAGCGGAACCAGAACGGGTAGTTTTCGTACATATTCAGCACACGCGGGATGCCGACGATGCCGCGTTCGGCCTCGTCCTCCGGAAGAGGCTCGTAGGAGAAGAGCAGCTTGTTTTTGTATTCAAAAAGGTTCGGCACGTGATCTTTGTTGCGTTCCTTGCCGATGCCGCGTTCGCAGCGGTTTCCGCTGATAAACTGGCGTCCGCCGGAAAAACGGTTGATTGTGAGGCGGCACTGGTTGGTGCAGCCCTTGCATTTGGCCATGGAGGTCGTATACTGCAGCGCGTTGATGCGCTCAATGGAGAGCATGGTCGATTTTGGGAAGGCAATTTTGGCTGACTGTGCATTTCCTTCACCGGCTGAAATCTGCGCAGTAGTTTCTGAAGAAGAATCAGCAGATTCCGAAGCCTGTGCAGCTGTATCATTCGCAGCGGACGTATCAGATGCGGATGACGTACCAGCGTCTGCAGTCAAGCATGCCGCGCCCATCGCCTGCGCGTTTGCCAGCCGCTGTGCCTTTTCATATTTGGCAACCTCCGCCTGATAGCGCTCTCTCGCCACCAAGGCTGCGCCGAACGCGCCCATGATACCGGCGATGTCGGGACGGATGGCCTCGCAGTTGGCGATGCGTTCAAAGCTTCGCAGAACGCCGTCGTTGTAAAACGTGCCGCCCTGTACCACGATATGGTGTCCCAGCTGAGTAGCGTCAGACACCTTGATTACCTTATATAAAGCGTTCTTGATAACAGAGTACGCCAGGCCGGCGGAGATATCAGAAACTTCCGCGCCCTCCTTTTGCGCCTGTTTTACCTTGGAATTCATAAACACGGTGCAGCGGGTGCCCAGATCAATCGGGTGTTTTGCAAACAGTGCTGCCTTTGCGAAATCCTGCACCGAGTAATTCAGCGATTTTGCAAAGGTTTCGATAAAGGATCCGCAGCCTGAAGAACAGGCTTCGTTGAGCTGCACGCTGTCTACCGTGCCGTTTTTGATCTTGATGCATTTCATATCCTGTCCGCCGATGTCGAGGATACAGTCAACCTCCGGGTCGAAGAAGGAGGCCGCATAGTAGTGCGACACCGTCTCGACTTCGCCTTCATCCAGCAAAAGAGCGGCCTTGATCAGCGCCTCGCCGTAGCCGGTCGAGCAGGACCAGGCAATATGCGCGTCTGAAGGCAGCAGAGAGTAAATCTCCTGAATGGCCGTGATGGTCGTGCGCAGCGGACTGCCGTTGTTGTTGCTGTAAAATGAGTATAAAAGCGTACCTTCCTCATCCACCAGCGCAGCTTTTGTCGTGGTAGATCCTGCGTCGATGCCCAGATAGCAGTTGCCATGGTAGGTAGAAAGATCGCCAGTCTTTACCTTGTGATGGCTTTGCCGCTCAATAAATTCGTCATATTCCTGCTGGGAGGCAAACAGCGGATCCATACGGGCAACCTCAAACTCCATATGAATGTTGCCGGAGAGCTTGCGGATCAGGGCGCCAAAGGTTGTGACCTCGCCGGTGTCACCCGTAGCGGCCGCTTCCTCCACAGCTTTGCAGCTGCAGCCCGTGCACCCACTTTCCCCATCTTCCATAATCTTTGTCTCAAAATGATAATTTTTGGAAATCCGTTCCAGATCCGCATTCAGCGCCGAGCCGATGGCAGCGAACAGGTGGGAATTCTCCGGCGTGATCGCGTGCTCCTCGTCCAGATTCAGCGTGCGGATAAACGCCTCCCGCAATTCTGAAAGAAAATGCAGAGGTCCCCCCAGAAAGGTAATATGTCCGCGGATTGGTTTGCCGCAGGCCAGCCCGCTGATGGTTTGGTTGACGACTGCCTGGAAAATGGAGGCGGACAGATCCTCCTTTGTCGCGCCCTCATTGATCAGAGGCTGAATATCGGACTTCGCAAATACGCCGCAGCGCGCCGCGATGGAATACAGAGAAGAATAATTCTTCGCGTATTCATTTAAGCCTGCCGCATCCGTCTGCAGCAGGGAAGCCATCTGGTCGATAAAAGACCCGGTGCCGCCTGCGCAGATACCGTTCATACGCTGCTCGACATTGCCGCCCTCGAAATAGATGATTTTCGCGTCCTCGCCGCCCAGCTCAATCGCCACGTCCGTCTGCGGAACGTAATGCTCCAGCGAGGTCGCCACCGCGATCACCTCCTGCACAAATGGGACGTGCAGGTGATTGGCCAGCGTCAGCCCGCCGGAACCTGTGATGACCGGCGCAACCGTCAGATCTCCAAGCTTCGCGGACGCATCCTGCAAAAGCGCGGAGAGCGTCTCCTGAATATTGGCGTAATGCCTCCGGTAATCAGAAAAAAGCAACTCCTTCTCCGGACCAAGCACCGCCACCTTGACTGTGGTGGAGCCGATGTCAATCCCGAGCGTATGTAGACGAAGAGTAGAATCCATGTTGGTATTGTTTGCCATAAAACCTGCGGGTAAACCGCACCCTCCTTTGTATCTTTGCGCTGCCATGGGCAGCGTCTGTTTATAGATTATGTGATTTTCAGACTGTGCAGAACCACTTCTCTGAAAGAACAGCTTGTATTATAGTACAATCTTTTAGAAATAGCAAATACTACATTTCACCAGCTTTCATTTCTTGACTGTTACAGGTCACACCTTGACCAAATTTTCATTAGTTTCGGCTCTACAGGTGTGACCTGCAACTCTTGACTTAAACAAGATGAGATGATACAGTAAACAGCGGTGCAATTGAAAAAATTCCCAAAACATAACGAAACAGCAATCGCCGTTTCATATCTTATTTTGAGGAGGAACTGGACATGATTGATGAAAGAATTGAAGCACTGCGTGCGCGTATGGCCGAGAACAAGGTGGACGCATACCTGGTGCCGACCGATGATTTCCACGGCTCAGAATACGTGGGCGAATATTTTAAATGCAGACAGTTTATTACAGGATTTACAGGCTCGGCGGGTACGGCCGTGATTACCAGGGACATGGCGGGACTCTGGACGGATGGACGTTATTTTATCCAGGCGGCGGAGCAGCTCTCGGGCAGCCAGGTGCAGTTATTTAAAATGGGAGAGCCGCAGGTGCCGACGGTTCATGAGTATTTGAAACAGTGCCTGGGCGAGGGCGCCTGCCTGGGGTATGACGGGCGCACGGTCAGTGACGGCGAGGCGGCAGAGCTTGCGGCTCTTATGAATGAAAAGCATGGCGTGATTCAGGGGGGACTCGACCTGATCGGGGACATCTGGACCGACCGTCCTGCGCTTCCTGCTGAGCCGGTTTTTGCTCTCGATGAGAAATGGACCGGGGAATCGCGCTCTGAGCGGATTGCGAGAGTGCGCGGGGTCATGAAAGAAAAAGGTGCGGATATTTTTGTGCTGACCTCCCTGGATGATATCGCCTGGATGCTGAATATCCGCGGCGGTGATATCCATTGTAATCCGGTGGTGCTTTCCTATCTGGTCATGGATCAGAATGATGTGACCCTTTTTGCCAATGAAAAGGCCTTCCCCGATGATGTGAAACGCGCGCTGTGCGCAGATGGCGTACATCTGAAACCGTATGATCTGATCTATACATATGCTTCTGAGATTCCATCCGGGTGTAAAGTGTTGCTTTGCAGACGTAAGGTCAACAGCCTTCTGACCTCCCTGATTCCGGAAGGTGTGACTATTCTGGATGAAGAGAATCCCACGACTCTTTTTAAGGCAGTGAAAACACCGACGGAAGTGGAAAATGAGCGTACGGCACATATCAGAGACGGTGTGGCACTGACGAAATTTATTTACTGGCTGAAGAAAAATGTCGGAAAGATTCCCATGACGGAGCTTAGCGCGGGAGAAAAGCTGCTTTCGCTGCGCCAGGAGCAGGAACATTTCATGGGGAACAGCTTTGACGCGATTATTTCCTATGGACCGCATGCCGCGATCAACCATTACTCACCGACGCCCCAGACGGATATTCCGATTGAAGCGAAAGGGCTGCTGCTCGCGGATACAGGCGGTCAGTATCTGGAAGGGACGACGGATGTGACGCGTACCATTGTGATGGGGCCGGTCAGTGAAGAGCAGAAGCTGTATTTCACAGCCGTGCTTCGAGGCATGCTGAATCTGGCGGCTGCAAAATTCCGCTATGGCGCGTCCGGTCTGAATCTGGATTATCTGGCGCGCGGGCCGCTCTGGGAGCTGGGAAAAGATTTCAATCATGGGACCGGGCATGGCGTTGGCTATTTCCTGAATGTCCATGAGGGACCAAACAGCTTTCACTGGAAAAAGACCGCGACCAGAAGAGCGGATACGGTATTTGAGGAAGGCATGATTACTTCCGATGAGCCTGGTTATTATGTGGAGGGCGCATACGGCATCCGCCATGAAAACCTGATCGTGTGTGTGAAAGATGAAGAGACGGAATTCGGACAGTTTATGCGTTTCGAGCATCTGACGATGGCACCCTTTGATCTGGACGCAGTTGTGCCGGAACAGATGACAGCCCGCGAGAGGGAGCTTTTGAATGCTTATCATAAAGAAGTGTATGAAAAAATCGCACCTCATCTGGATGAAGAAGAGAGACTCTGGCTGCATGAGGCGACCAGGGCAATCTGAGAAAGCTTAAGAGCGATAGCAGCAACGCAGTATTTTCGAGTGAAAACCTGCAAGCGTGTGTCTGCGTTTCTACACTTCGTTTCGGTCCGCGCTAAACGGACGTCCAGAGCCCTTCCGATAAGCTACGTATGCAGCGGAAATAGGAAGCGTTTTTACACACAAAAAATCCCCCCGGCAGTTCGGAGGGATTTTTTATGCACACAGGCGCGAATGGATATTAGCAGCTAAAGCTGCTCGCGCCTGGCGCAGGCGGATAGGGGAGAAAGACGTCCCCCTATCCGATTGTACGGAGCCGCGTAAGAAAATCGGTATTATTCGGGCTTGTTTTTGTAGTAAATATACATCAGCCCTTTTAGCAGAAGCGCGTCGTCGAGCAGAATGTCATGGAAGCAGTACGGTGTAATTACCGAAGAAAGCCCGCCGGTGGCGATCACAGTCATTTTTTCCCCGGTTTCCCGCTCAATGCGGTCAATCAGTCCGTCGATGCAGGAAGCGTTTCCATGGATGACTCCGCTTTTCATGCACTCAGTCGTGTTTTTGCCGACCAGCCGTCTGGGGGCTTCCAGGCTGATGCGCGGCAGCTGGGAGGTCCGGCTGACCAGCGAATCCAGCGAGACACGAATGCCTGGCAGGATCATGCCGCCGATGTAATTTTTGTTCCGGTCGATGACAGAGAGCGTTGTGGCGGTCCCCATATCAATGATGATCAGGGGCGGCTCATGTTCCGTGATGGCCGCGACTGCGTTGACGATCAGGTCGCTGCCGACCTGCGCGGGATTGTCCATCAGAATATTCAGGCCGGTCTTCACGCCGGGGCCGACCACGAGAGCCTCCACGCCAACGATTTTTTTGACCGCATCGCGGAACAGGTTGGTCAGAGGCGGCACAACGGACGAAATGATCGCTCCCGCGATTTCATCACGGTTGATCTGGTACAGCTCCAGCACGTTCTTGATGCTGATCGCGTATTCCAGTACCGTACGCGAGGGCGCTGTGGCCAGCCGCTCCACAAAGAGAATCTCGTGCCCGCGGCAGCAGCCGAGCACCGTATTCGTATTTCCAATATCAATCGCCAGTATCATCATAGAGAGTTCCTCCTTAAACATTCACTGCGGATGATGAGATTTCTGCAAGCCGCGGGTCAGGCTGAGCTCCTTCGAGCCGGGATAGCGGCCGTCAGGTCAGTGAACACAGGATTTCTGCCGGCCGGATTTGGCCGGTGCCGGTACGAAATGTGCCTTATAGAGGGCTATGCCGACCGCACCGGTGAGTATGGTTGAAGAGACCATTTCACACACCGCATTGACTCCGACGAATCCGCAGATAAATACCAGAATATTTTTCCCGCCGATCAGTCCCTGCATGTATTCCGTATTGCCAAAGAGCAGCACGAGCGCGCTCATAAAAAGCAGCGTGTTCAGAAACGCTGAACAGAATCCCGTCACAAAGCAGGCGATGGAAGTGTTCGCCGCTTTGCGGACACCGCGGAAAATATAGCCGAGGAGCAGTCCGTCCAGAAATCTGGGCAGGAAGCGCTGGATAAAGGCCAGAAACGGATTGATGCTAAACAGAATCGCTCCCATGGCACTGGTGCCGCCGACGCCGATGCACTGCAAAAAGCTGGTCAGTCCAAAGACAGAGCCTGTGACCGCGCCGCCGACCGGACCCAGCGTAATCGCGGAGATTGCCACAGGAATCACGTTGAACGTGATGGCAAGCGGCCCGATATTCAGATAGCCAAGCGGGGTGTAAGCCATGAGCAGAAGAATTGCGGTCATAAGGCCGAGGATGACGAGCTGCGAGGTGTTAAAGGTCTTGCTTGAGTTGTTTGTGTTCATGATGGTTTCCTCCTTGTTATTATTCCCTGGACGAAGAGGATGAAGCGGGCTGCGGAATAGTTTGCGGGTAAGACATGGCTTTCGTCCTTGTTTTCTGATGAGAAACCGGATGAAGCCTGCATTTTGATAACAGCTCTGTACAGAAGCTACCCTCCGGCGTGGTAGGATGCCTCTGGCAGAACCAGAACCGCATGCAGCACATTTTTTTGCCGCCTGCGCATCATCATCATAGCGGGCGCAAACGGCAGTTCTTCGAAACGGGATACAATACAACTACCGCGCCAGTATATCACAAGAACCCTCTGTCGTACAAGAGGGAAAATTTTTTTCCTTTTTTCGACTTTTTTCTGATTTCTTCGTCACAAATCTCCATCTGATTCGTTTTTATATCACGGTAGCCAAATCGTAATTGAGAGAAAAATGACATTTCTGGTCAGAATCGCTCGAAATGATTTTCTTGCGATAAGCAAATATCGGCAGATATAATAAATGCGACTTGCCAGAGGAAAAATGCGCATAATCAGATCAGAAAATGATTTCGTTCTCATAGTTACTTTTTGTGTGAAACCATTCTATAAAGAATCAGGGGAGGAATATAATTATGAACAAGCTGAATGTAGCAATTGCAGATGACAACGAGAAGATGGTGCAGATCCTGGACCATATTGTCAGCAGTGATGAAGAACTGAAGGTAGTCGGCAAGGCAGGAAATGGAGAAGAATTGATGGACATCATCCGGGAAAAGAAGCCGGATGTGGTTCTTCTTGACATTATCATGCCGAAGCTGGACGGACTGGCGGTGATGGATCGGGTGAATCAAGAGCCGGAGATGAAAAAACCGGCATTTATTGTTATCTCTGCCATCAGCCACCAGAAAACGACGGAAGACGCCTTTGAACTTGGCGCGGAATATTATATTCTGAAACCATTTGACTACAGTACGGTGGTAAGCAGGATCAAGCGGGCACGGATGAGAACCATGCGGGATTTGCCTCAGACAGGGAACAGAAGTGTTGTAGAAAAACGGGAGGAATATCAGGAAGAATACCAGAAGTACAATCTGGAAAGTGATGTGACAGATATCATTCATGAGGTAGGTGTTCCTGCGCACATTAAAGGATACCAGTACCTGCGGGACGCGATCATCCTGTCGGTTCAGGATGCGGAAATGATGAATTCCATTACAAAAATTCTCTATCCGACGATCGCCAAAAGGCATCAGACGACGGCAAGCCGTGTTGAGCGCGCAATTCGTCACGCGATTGAGGTCGCCTGGAGCCGGGGAAAAATGGACACCATTGAAGAATTATTTGGATATACCGTCAGCGATGGAAAAGGTAAGTCGACCAATTCAGAGTTTATCGCGCTGATCGCGGACAAGATTCGCCTTGATAATAAGAAAAAACAGAGAAATCGCTCATGACCAGTATCCCGGCCTGCCTTGCTGCCGATGGGAATGCCGGGTTTTGTGACAGATGCAGCCGCTGACAATCAATGAACCTCAGCGGCTGACTTTATCACCTCAGCCACTGATTTCCGAGCGAATATTTTGTAACTATTCAGGAACGCAGGCCACAGGTCTGCGTTTCACTCCGGTCAGCGCTACAATATTTTGCTGCAATATTTTAAGGATTATGTCTTGCAAGATGAACAGGCCTGGTATATAATACACATCAGACTTAAATTCCGAGTAAATTACTCGGCTTTTATTAAAGGAATGAGTTCTTTGGCTGCGTTTTGCCGCTCTGAACTTATTACATGAGGAGGAAACATATGTCTGAACAATTATTACAGGTAGCATCCTTATCGGTCAGGGTGGAGGAGAAGGAAATCCTTCATGGAGTCGATCTTAAAATAGGAAAGGGCGAGACCCATGTCCTGATGGGGCCGAATGGAGCCGGTAAATCGACACTCGGCTATGCCCTGATGGGCAATCCTGGTTATGAAGTGACGGGAGGTCAGATTCTGTTTGACGGAAAAGATTTGTCAGAGCTGTCTGTGGCGGAACGGGCGAAGGCCGGGCTGTTCCTTTCCTTCCAGAACCCGCTGGAAGTGCCGGGCATTACATTGAGCAATTTCATCCGCAGCGCACTGGAGCAGCGCACCGGAGAGCGCATCCGTCTGTGGGATTTCCGCAAGGAGCTCGAGGCAAAAATGGAGATTCTGCAGATGGATAAGTCTTACGCAAAACGTGACCTGAATGTTGGATTTTCCGGTGGGGAGAAGAAAAAGGCGGAGATTCTGCAGCTGCTGATGATGAAGCCGTCGCTCGCGATTCTCGATGAGACCGATTCCGGACTGGATGTGGACGCGGTGCGCACCGTATCACGCGGCGTAGAGGAATACCAGAAGGATAAGGACGGTTCCCTGCTGATCATCACCCACAGCACACGGATCCTGGAATCTCTGCATGTGGACAAGACCCACGTGCTGGTAGACGGAAAAATCGTGGCTGAAGGCGACGCTTCACTCGTGGATGAAATCAACGCGCATGGATTTGAGCAGTTTCTGTGAAAGGGAACGGAAATGGGGCAGGCGTGCCGGACATAGAATTACAGTTCCCTATAAATGCGTGCAGGACACGGAGGAATAATGTAAATGAAAGAAAAAACCATGGTTGAGGATATCAACCGGAGTGTTTATGATATAAAAAATGAGGAGAAGGACGTCTATCGTATGCAGGCGGGGCTGACGCCTGAGATTGTCTGTCAGATCTCAGAGGAGAAGCATGACCCCGAGTGGATGCGCGAGTTTCGCCTGAAATCTCTGGAAACCTACAATAAAATCCCGGTGCCCGACTGGGGACCGTCGATTGAGGGCCTGAATATGGACCAGATCGCCACCTACGTGCGGACCAATACCGACATGAAGGGCAGCTGGGATGAGGTGCCCGAGGATATTAAAAAGACATTTGACCTGCTTGGCATCCCGCAGGCAGAGAAGGAATCTCTGGCCGGTGTCGGCGCCCAGTATGACTCGGAGCTGGTTTACCACAATGTGCGGGCGGACGTTGCGGCGAAGGGCGTGGTTTACACAGATATGGAGAGCGCGCTGAACGGGGAGTACGCCGAGATGGTAAAGAGTCATTTTATGAAGCTGGTGCCTCCGACGGATCACAAGTTTGCCGCTTTGCACGGGGCAGTATGGTCCGGCGGTTCGTTTGTCTATGTGCCTCCTGGTGTGAAGGTGGACATTCCGCTGCAGTCGTATTTCCGTTTAAACGCAGCGGGAGCGGGACAGTTTGAGCATACGCTGATTATCGTGGATGAAGGCGCAGATCTTCATTTTATCGAGGGCTGTTCTGCGCCGAAGTACAATGTGGCGAACCTCCATGCGGGCTGCGTTGAGCTTTTCGTCGGGAAAAACGCGCGGCTGCGCTATTCGACGATTGAAAACTGGTCCAAAAATATGTATAACCTGAATACGAAGCGGGCAAGAGTTGAGGCGGGCGGCAGAATCGAGTGGGTTTCCGGATCGTTTGGCTCCCATGTCTCTTACCTGTATCCGATGAGCATTTTAAACGGAGAGGGTGCCCGATCAGAATTTACCGGCGTGACCTTTGCCGGAGCAGGACAGAATCTCGATACAGGTGCCAAGGTCGTGCATCTGGCGCCGAATACTTCTTCTTATATGAATACGCGCTCCATCTCCAAGGGAGGCGGCATCAGTACCTTCCGCAGTTCCGTGACCGTGATGCCGAAAGCGAAGCACAGCCGGTCTTCCGTATCCTGTCAGTCGCTGATGCTGGACCGGATCTCCCGTTCAGACACGATACCGGCGATGGACATCCGCACCCAGGACGCAGATATCGGACACGAGGCCAAGATTGGGCGTATCAGCGATGAAGCGGTTTTCTATCTGATGTCGAGAGGCATCCCGGAGGATGAGGCCCGTGCCCTGATCGTCAGCGGCTTCGCGGACAACGTCTCCAAGGAGCTGCCGGTCGAGTACGCAGTGGAGATGAATAATCTGATCCGCCTGGAAATGAAGGGAAGCATCGGGTGAGCAGGCGGTTTGTTAGCCTTAGCGTGATTGCCCCGAAAGCGGAAAATAAGTCCGTGCTTTGTGCTTCACAAGGGTGACTTGGGACTGCCCGGGCGGGAAGCCCAATCCTGAGAAGAATGATGAGCAAGGATGGAAACAGTACGAGGAGAAACAACATGGGAATCGATATGACAATTAACCGGCTGCCTGCCCCGACCTGGAACTGGCTGCATGTGAATGAGGCCAGTCTGAAAGAGGTATCTGCCCCTTCCAAAGGAAGGCTTACCGCAGAGACGCCGGCATCGATACATTTTTATACAGAGTCTTTTATTAATAAGGAAGAAACTGCACAGCAGGCAGAGGAAGCAGTTGCTCAGAAAACGGCTGAAGCAGCACAGCTTGCACAGGTTGCGACCGGCCTCGGAGCGGATATGGACGAGTTGGCTAAGCAGGGAGCAGCGGATTTTGACATCTGGGAGGTTGCTCCCGGCGTGCATGAGAGTGAGCCGGTGCGGCTGCATTTTACGTACGAGCCGGGCGATGCGGTCCAGAACCGGATCGGCATCCGCCTTGGAGCAGGCAGCGAGATGACGGTGATCATGGATTACTGCACTGCTGATTTGTGGGCTGGTGCCAGTACCTCTGCCGACGGAGAGTGCGCTCATGGGGAACCTGTTTCTGCAGGTGCTGAGGAGAACTGCGCCATAAAAAGGACAGAGGAGAAAGCGGATCCGCACACAGACTCTGAGCCGGGATTTTCTGTGCCGGATGAAAAAGACGTAAATTTGTCAGCGTCAGAGTCGGCTGGACAGTCGGAGTTTTCCGCAGAAACCCCAAAATCACAGGAGCCGCTGCAGCGCTCTCTGGGCGCGGTCCAGACGAAGATTCGCCTGGAAAAGGGGGCGCACCTGCGTCTGGTGCAGATTCAGAAGCTGCCGGATGAGTTTACCTTCCTCAATGATGTGGGGACAGACTGTGCGGAGGGAGCAAAGGTGGAAACCATTCAGCTCGTGCTCGGCGGAGGCAGCACCTACATGGGGATGCGCACCGGCCTTGGCGAGAGAAAAAGTGAGCTGGAAAGCAAAATCGGCTACCTGCTTGACAATAAAGAGTCTCTCGATATGAACTATCTGGCTTATCACACCGGCGCGAAGACCACCAGCCGGATGGATGTCTCCGGCGTCCTGCGCGGGACAAGTAAAAAGCTGTTCCGCGGAACAATTGATTTTCGGAATGGCTCCATCGGCGCGAAGGGCGATGAGAAGGAAGACGTCCTGCTGCTTTCAGACGGCGTAGAAAACCGGACCGTGCCGCTGATCCTTTGCGAGGAAGAGGATGTTGAGGGCAACCATGGGGCGACCATCGGGCGGCTCGATGAGTCCCTGCTGTTTTACCTGTCCTCCCGCGGGATTGAGGAGAACGAAATCTACGAGATGATGGCGCGGGCGCGTATTGACGCACTCTGCGCGGATATCCCGGATGAAAAGACACGCTGCCTGGTGCAGAGGTGTATGGGGTAAACCATAGAAAGGAACACAACCAAATGCCGGAAACAAACAGAAATCAGGAGAATGGGAAATATACGATAGAAGAAATCCGCAGGGATTTCCCGCTCCTTCAGAATACCGATTATGCTTATCTGGACAATTCCGCGACCTCTCAGAAGCCCGTGCAGGTGCTGGAGGCGGTGCGCAAGTTTTATGAGACGAAAAACGCGAACCCATTCCGCGGGCTGTATCCTCTGAGCGAGGAGGCGACAGAGGCTTATGAGGACGCCCGGGAGACGGTGCGGGCGTTTATCAACGCAAAGAGCACGGAGGAGATTATTTTCACACGGAATGCGTCGGAGAGTCTCAATCTGGTCGCCTACAGCCTGGGCAGTCTCCTTTTTGCGCCGGGCGATGAGATTGTGGTCAGCATCGCCGAGCATCACAGCAATATGCTGCCCTGGAGAGCGGCGGCAGAGCGTGCAGGAGCAAAGGTCGTCTATCTGGAGTGCGCCCCCGACGGTGCGTTTACAGAAGAAATGCTCCGCGATGTGCTGACAGAGCGGACGCGCCTGGTGGCGATTACGCAGGTTTCCAACGTCTTTGGCCGCAAAAATGACATCCGCCGCTTTGCGGAAATCTGTCATGAGCGGGGCGTCGTGATTGTGGCGGATGGGGCGCAGAGCGTGCCGCACATGCCGGTCGACGTGCAGGAGCTGGACGTGGATTTCCTGGCATTTTCCGGACACAAAATGCTCGCCCCGGATGGCATTGGCGTTCTCTATGGAAAGAAAAAATGGCTGCAGAAGATGCCGCCTTTTCTGAGCGGCGGAGAGATGATTGAGTCTGTCACCCGCGATAAAATCATCTATGCCGAGCTGCCGCATAAGTTTGAGGCCGGGACTGTCAATGCAGGCGGAGCCGTGGGACTTGCCGAGGCAATCCGCTATATCCAGAAGCTGGGCTTTGACTGGATCGAGGAGCGGGAGCAGGTCCTGACAGCGCTGGCTTACGCGCAGATGAAGGAGATCCCGGGCGTGCACATATTTGGCTCCGAGGATCCGCTGGATCACCACGGCATATTGACCTTTACGGTGGACGGCGTACATCCGCACGATGTCTCCGAAATTCTGAGCGCCTCCAAAATCGCGGTGCGGGCGGGACACCACTGTGCCCAGCCTCTGATGGGGCATCTGAAGGTCGGCTCCACGACCAGAGCCAGCATCGCCTTTTACAATACCGAAGAAGAAATCCTGCGCTTCACAGAAGCACTTGGCCAGGTAAGGAGGGTCATGGGATATGGAAAATAGAACCTTTTACAATGAAATACTGATTGATCACAACCAGCACCCCGGCCACAAGCGTGAGCTCCCGGATGCGAATCTCATCCTGGAAGGTATCAATCCGAGCTGCGGCGACGATATTTTTCTTCATCTGAAGGTCGAGAACGATACCATCGTGGACGGCTCCTTTGTCGGAGACGGCTGCGCGATTTCGCAGGCGTCCGCGGACATGATGCTCGATCTGGTTATCGGAAAATCAAAGGATGAAGCTCTTCATCTGGCAGATCTGTTCCGGCGGATGATTCACGGAGAGATCACGGAGGACGAGCTGGACGAGCTCGAAGAAGCCGGAGCCCTGCAGGATATCGCTCATATGCCCGCCCGCGTAAAATGCGCCATGCTCGGATGGCGGACCATGAAAGAGATGATTGAGCAGGAGTAAAAATATACAAGCCTTTTCGGGCAGGAGTACCGTGTGGGAGAAATAATTTTATGAAATATCGTCATACCGTTTATGCCTGCTTCATCGGCTACATCGTGCAAGCCATTATCAATAACTTTGCCCCGCTGCTTTTTCTGACCTTTCAGTCTCAGTACGGGGTCACCCTGGACCGCATCGCGCTGCTGACCGGACTTAATTTCGGCGTGCAGCTGCTGGTCGATCTGCTGTCCGCAAAATTTGCGGATAAAATCGGCTACCGTCCTTGCATCATTGGCGCGCATATTTTCTCGGCTGCCGGACTGCTCCTGATGACGATCCTGCCGGAGCTGCTGCCGGACGCCTACATAGGACTGTGCATTGCGGTAGCTGTCTATGCATTGGGCGGCGGCCTTTTAGAGGTGCTGGTCAGCCCGATTATGGAGGCCTGCCCCGGTGATGAGAAGGCCAAGGCGATGAGCCTTTTGCACTCCTTTTACTGCTGGGGGCATGTGGGTGTCGTACTTCTGTCGAGTCTGTTCTTTGCGCTGTTTGGAATTTCCAACTGGAAAATCATGGCGGTCATATGGGCCTTGGTGCCGATTGCCAATGGCTTTTTCTTTGCGAAGGTACCGATCGGTTCCCTGTTGGAGGAAGGCGAACAGGGCTGCAGCATCCGGCAGCTGGCATCGAAAGGCATTTTCTGGGTTTTCATGCTGCTGATGGCCTGCGCGGGCTCCTGCGAGCAGGCAGTGAGCCAGTGGGCAAGTGCGTACGCAGAGAGCGGACTGGGTGTGCCGAAAACCATCGGCGACCTGGCAGGCCCCCTGCTTTTTGCGGTGACAATGGGCAGTGCCCGTCTGTTTTATGGTAAATTTGGAGAAAAGATCGACCTGGAAAAATTTATGCTCATGAGCGCCGTCCTCTGCCTGTGCAGCTATCTGATCATAGGGCTTTCATCGCTGCCCATCCTGGGCTTTCTAGGCTGCGCACTCTGCGGCCTTTCCGTCGGCATCCTCTGGCCGGGCACCTTTAGCCTTGGCACGAAGAGCATCCCGAAGGGCGGCACGGCGATGTTTGCACTCTTTGCCCTGGCTGGAGACGTTGGCTGCAGCAGCGGACCGACTTATGTGGGGATGATGGCGGAACACTTCGGGGGACAGCTGAATCTGGGCATCCTCGCGGGGATTATTTTCCCTGCTTTGCTGCTTGTCGGGCTGGCGCTGGAAAAAAGAAGCCTCAGACCCTGAGAAAATCGAATCTTGAGAAAATGAATGATTTGACTGTTTTTGATTATTTCCTTTTTCTGCGATAATGAACCATTCCGGAATTCTGGGATCGCAATTAGAGATACTTTGTGAAAGGAAGAAATACGAGTATGTTGAATGGCATTTCCCGCAAGATTTATATGGAACTGACGCCGCCGACGGAGCAGGACAATATTTCCGC
>JAJBVE010000076.1 GCA_020859995.1 Clostridiales bacterium | reverse complement strand
GAACCCACGTGTCCAGCTTGGAAGGCTGGTGTTCTACCATTGAACTACACCCGCATGTTCTGCGCACGAGCAACCTTGAAAATCACCATCGGGGTGACAGGATTCGAACCTGCGACCTCCTGGTCCCAAACCAGGCGCTCTAGCCAAGCTGAGCCACACCCCGAAACACTCCACAAATCAAGGCTCCCTGGCGCTTGACGCGAAATGTATTATATTACACGGTGCCTTGATTGTCAACTATTTTTTTGTTTTTTTGTGAGCGTTTTTTCCTGAAGGGAAAAAGTAAATTCCACTATAAATTATCTATCGCATTCCATTTTCACAAATCCCAGAGCCAGGCAGACCTCTTTATACTGTTCGTCTTTTAATAAATATGAAACTTGTGTACTGCCCATCGAATCGCGCGATACTTTGGCGTTTCGAGTTCTTTGACAGCTTCCCGCAGCATTTCTCTGATGTGAATCCCCTGCGGACAATGCTGCTCGCAGCGGCCACAGCCGATACACCCGGAAGCACTTGATGGCTCACGGCGCATGGCAGTCGACTGTATATACTCCCAGCTTCCCGAACGGCTCCCCTCCGTGTATCTCATATTCAGACAATGAAAAGCCATTGGAATGTCCACACCTCTGGGACAGGGCAGACAATAGCCGCATCCTGTACAGCCTACTTTCATTTTCCGGTTAATCTCCAGCCGGACCTGGTCGATCAGCATTCGATCCTGAGCCGTTAATTCACCCACACGAGCCATATCCGCAATCCGCAGGTTTTCTTCCACCATCTCCATACTGTTCATCCCGGAAAGCACACATGTCACCTGCGGCTGATCCCAGAGCCATCGAAGCGCCATTTCCGCCGGAGTCTGAAAATGCCCAGAGCCGTCGATCAAAGTCCGCGCATTCTCAGGAAGAAGGTTTACCAGTCGTCCGCCTCGCAGTGGTTCCATAATAATAACGGGAATCCCTTTATCCGCCGCATAGGTCAGACCTGCCCGACCAGCCTGTGAAAACTCATCCAGGTAGTTGTATTGGATCTGACAAAAGTCCCAGTCATACGCATCCAGCAGCAGTTTGAAATTATCCGAATTTCCATGATAGGAAAAGCCAATATGGCGAATCTGCCTGCTTTCGAGTTTCTCCTGTATCCAGTCTTTTATCCCCAGTTCAGTCAGATACTCCCATGTTTTTACATCATTCAGCATATGCATCAGATAATAGTCCACATGATCCGTCCGCAGGCGGACAAGTTCTTCCTGAAATTTCTTCTCGGCTCCCCCGGAGGATCGAATCAGATAGTGAGGAAGCTTCGTCGCAAGATAAACCTGGTCGCGGCATCCATTTTTTTCCAGAATTTTGCCAACTGCTTCTTCATTTCCAGGATATACATAAGCGGTATCCAGATAATTCACTCCGCCTTGAATCGCGCGCATCAGCTCCCGCTCCGCCTTGTCAAGGTCTATCTCATTACCCTTCTTTGTAAATCTCATACATCCATACCCCAGTATGGACAGCTTATTTCCTTCACGATCTTTCCTGTATTGCATTTTATTTCCTCTTAGGGGCCGAGTCTCCCTTTCTGTTTTTTACCTGTCCAATAATGTCAAAAAGTCCATCCCATTATTACCTATCCTAATGCCACATCCAGAACCATCATCAGCGCAAAACCAACCGCAAATCCGATAGTTCCCAGATTGCTGTGTTCCCCCGTCGAAGCCTCCGGGATCAGCTCTTCTACCACCACATACAGCATTGCGCCGGCTGCGAATGAAAGCAGATAAGGCAGCACCGGAGTCACGATCCGGGACAGAAGAATCGTAATCACGGCGCTGATCGGCTCCACTATTCCTGAAAGTGTTCCACACAGAAACGCTTTTGGCCGACTCATGCCTTTAGAATTCTCCTCTTGGGCGTTCAACGCGGGCATTCCTCCACGCAAAGGCAGGCTAATCACGGCTCCTTCCGGAAAATTTTGAATTGCAATTCCGATAGCAAGGGCCAAAGCACCTGCTGACGTAATCTGGGCTTCTCCGGAGAGTACTCCGGCAAATACCACACCCACAGCCATTCCTTCAGGAATATTATGCAGAGTAACCGCCAGTAAAAGCATCGTTGTCCTGGGCAGCCCACACTTAGGTCCTTCTGCCTGATCGCAGCCCAGGTGCAGATGAGGAATCGCAATGTCCATCAAAAGAAGAAACATGAATCCTGCCAGGAGTCCAATCAGCGCAGGAACGAACGAAAATCTGTCCATGTTCTCTGACATCTCCATGGATGGAATCAGAAGTGACCATACAGAGGCTGCTACCATAACACCGGAGGCAAAACCCAGCAATGTCTTCTGCACTCCAGCTTTTAATTCATTTTTCAGAAAAAACACGCATGCCGCTCCCAGTGTAGTGCCTGCAAAGGGAAGCAGCAGGCCTGTCAGCAAATAGATTGTCATATTCCACCTCCCGCTTCCTTAAGGGTAGTGTCAAATCCTACCCTATATTTAGTGCCTAAATCCTATAGAAACCTTG
>JAJBVE010000102.1 GCA_020859995.1 Clostridiales bacterium | reverse complement strand
AGGGAGCTGTCCGTTTCACTTGAGACGAATTATATTTGAAAATAACTGATCGGAAGGAAACGTCATAAGCTGGTTTCCTCTTACCACCCATCAAAGATAAAAGTTTGCCTTTGATGGGTGGTTCCTGTTTTTTCTGTTTTATTCACACGGCCGCGTCCAGCGTGGTGGACAGGGTGAAGAAACTCCTCTGCCCGATTTGATGATGATGGAGGTAAAAATGAAGAACGAATACAGTCAGTTAAAGGACTACATGGATCAGAGCAGCAAAACCGTTGCGGTCACCGGCGCGGGGATTTCTTATCTCTATGGTGTGAGCAGACTGAAGCAGAGCGTGGGCCGGATGAACGCCGGACGAATTTTTTCTGCTTCCTATGTCCGCAAAAATCCGGAAGAATTTTATAAAGTCATGAAGAATGCCTTTCTGGATGCTACTTTCGTTAAAGGGCCGAGTACGGTTCATAAGCAGCTCGCAGAGCTGGAAAAACAGGGCAGGCTCTACGGCATTGTCACGCAGAATCTGGATTGTCTGCATACCATTGCAGGCTCTCAGAATGTGGTGGAATTTCAGGGCAGCTTCCGTGACAACATTTGTACAGAGTGCGGGACCCGTTCGTTTGATTATCAGGTATGGAATCAGGGACAGATGCCGCGCTGTGAAAAATGCGGCGCACCGCTGATGCCTACAGGTTTTTGCAGAGAATTCAAAGTAAGCGAAGAGGTTTCGCGTGACAGTATGAAGAAGGCTGTCAATATGATTGCAGAGGCAGATCTTGTGATTGTTATTGGGACCACCGGATTTCGCAGCAATGAATATTTAAGCCGTATGAAGACCGGGACGAAGCTTGTACAGATCAACCCCTCCGAGACGCAGTTTGACCGGGTTGCGGATCTGAACATCCGGGCGGATGCTGCGGAAGCTCTTAGTGCAGTATTATGATCCATATTCACTTAGCGAATACGGACATGTAATGAAAGCCGCGCAATTAAGAATCGCTGCGCGATTAGCGCGGCCTTTGTCCATATTCGCTTAGCGAATACGGACATGTGGTGCGATTATGGATTAAGATACTGGACAGAACGATCAACAGGTTGGGGGTGTGACTATGGGACTTTTCAGAGAAAACAAAGATACGGACAATATAAGGCGGTTGACAGACTATATCGATCAGAGCAGCAGCATTGTCGCGACGACAGGAGCGGGTATTTCGGTCGCCGGCGGCGGAGTGACATACGGACAGATGCGTTTTGCCAACAGGGGCAGCGCAAGAAGGCGCAGCTCTCAGGATGGACACAATTCTTTTCTGCCCTCCTATCTGGAGACGATGTTTTCCTATCAGCCAAGCTTTGCGCACTATGCCCTGGCAGAGCTGGAAGCGGAAGGGAAAATGACCGGGATCATTACAACGAATGTAGATTGTATGCACACGATCGCCGGGTCAAAGAATGTTGCCGAGATTCAGGGAAGCCTGCAGGTCAACTGCTGTTCTAACTGCGGCCGTCATTATGATGGTTATGAGATCTGGAAACACGATAATCTGCCGATGTGCGAATCGTGCGGCGGAGAGATTCTCCCTTGGCCTCTTTACAGCCATATCAGTGTGTGGAATCCGGATGTCAGAAAAGCCAGGGAATGGATTTCGAAAGCGGATCTGATCCTTGTCATCGGGACCCATGGAAACTATGGAGATGTTTACTGGGATTACCGGAAAAAGGATGCTGTGATTGTCCAGATCAATCCCGGGCATACATACTTTGACAATATCGCGGATCTGAATATCCGGGAAGGCTCTGATGAGGTCTTTCACAAGTTAATGGAAATGCGGGACAAAAAGGTATGAAGAGAAGCAGGGCAGGTTTTTTAAGAGGAGGCCGGAACGTGGATAAAATACAGCAGTTGGCGGACTATATTGACCAGAGCCACAGCATGGTTGCCATTACCGGGGCAGGCATCTCACTTGCCGGCGGTGGAATCACATACAGCCAGCTCTCCAGGACAGTCCGCTCGGGATCAGGCGGATTTGGAAGTGATGAATTTCTTCGCTCTTATGTGAAGGCAATGCACAACTATAAACCCAGCTTCAGTCACTATGCGCTGCGTGACCTGGAAGCAGCCGGTAAGCTGATTGGCATTATCACGACAAATGAAGATTGTATGCATACGATGGCTGGTTCAAAGAACGTGGCAGAAATCCAGGGAGGGTTTCAGATCAACCGTTGTTCCAAATGCGGCCGCCACTATGACGGCTATGAAATCTGGAATCAGGAGGAGCTGCCGAAGTGTGAATCCTGCGGAGGAAGCATCCTTCCCTGGGAGCTTTACAGCCACATCAGCCTTTGGGATGAAGGCGTACAGAAAGCGCGGGAGTGGATTTCCGGGGCGGACCTGATCCTTGTGATCGGAACGAACGGCTATTATGGAAGCGCCTATTGGGATTATCGGAGAAGAGATGCCGTGATTGTCCAGATCAATCCGGGGCATACCGGCTTTGACCGTGTCGCGGCTTTGAATATCCGGGAAGCGTGCGACGATG
>JAJBVE010000073.1 GCA_020859995.1 Clostridiales bacterium | reverse complement strand
TAGCAATGAAAACCTGATCCCGCAGATTGTGCTTTTTCAGGACACTGCCCAGGATTTCCTCGCTTCCGGTATATACATAAGCCGTGTCAAAATAGTTGATTCCCTGCTCCACTGCGGAGACGATCAGCTTTTCTACCTTTTTCTCGTCAAAACGTCCGGTGAAGGACGTCACGATGCTGTCTCCGGCAAACCGCATACAGCCATAGCCAAGAACGGATAATTTGTCGCCATTTCTGGGATTAATCTTATATTTCATGAGTCATCCTCCTGTTCCTGTCGGCTTTGCTGCCGGCTTTCATGTTATCTGTGCTTTCAGCTGCGCAGTTCTTATCAGACATCACGTTTCATTTTCCTCTTCGTTTCCATTGCCACCCACATGGAATCTGGAATGTGTCATATCCTTCAGCCGGATATTCGGGTTCTGGTAGCGCCTGCGTTTTTCCGGCACGTTGGGATGACGGATGGCATGGTTCGGGCACCACATGATGCAGGCCATGCACTGCTGACAGTCATGGCCCCAGACCACGCCATCCTCTGTCAGAAGAATGTTTCCGTTCTTACACAGCTTCTCACAGGTGCCGCATTTTGTGCAGGCCTCCGTTGTATAAAATCCGCCTTCTGTCGAATCGCGGTCGACGCCCAGCCAGCCGTTAAATGTTCTGGATGCCCAGGAAAGTACGCTGCGGTTGAGTCCCTTTCTGTTCTTTGTCGGCTGGTCTGTTTTTATCTTCTCCGCTATTTTCACAGATGCTTTCTTTTCATGCTGCAGATAAATGCGGACAATCCAGTCCGGCATCGGTGAAAAACCTACGATATGATTGGGCGGCATCGGCAGCATAAATGTCTGAACCGGGAAATCCGTTTTCGGCTGCAGAATCGCTTTCAGGTCAATACAGACATAACCATCATAGCCGCCGCATGTGGCGATGATGAATACCTTCTGCGACCGGGAGAGCACAAGCTTTTCGCAGACCTCCCTCACAATCCGCGGCGGGCGGACAAACCACGTAGCGGTCACAATGCCGACCCGCGCGTAATCCGCAGGAACTTTTGCATTATCACGCAGCTTATAGACTGACACAATATCGGTATTCCCCAGCTTCCTGCCGACATGCTTTGCCACGGAGAGACTGTTGCCGGAGCCGGAATAGTAATAAATAATGTTTTTATCCGCCATGCTGTTTCCTCCTGCCTGTTATTTTATAGAGCAAATGTAATCATACAGATATGCCACTCATGAAAATACTTACTTCTTCCAGAACGAGGGATACTTTTCATAATACTTGGCATCCGCGAAAGCAAACGCGCCCTTTTCCTGTTTCGCGACCCATTTTTTCAGCGGCGTTTCCGTCAGGACAATGCAGATCATCATCATGATCACGAACAGAATCAGTGCCCAGAGCCAGTCTTTTCCTGTCACATCCTCCAGATGAGCGGCGACATAGACGCCTGCCGGAAGGAACATCATCCAGGAAGTCGCAAATCCGGGATGATAGATGGTTTTCTTGCCATCCTTCCGCAGCCAGAAATACGTGACAATACCGCCGCCAGTGTGCGCACACACCTCAATAAAGCTCAGCAGCATCATGCAAAGGGCCACCGCGTTCGACAATCCGGTGAAGATGGAGCACAGGAAAAGATAGATCAGCGGAATCCACTGCAGGCCGACGTTTGTGATCATATCCGTCAGACGGCTCATGGGGAACCGGTCAAGCTGCTGCTTGCTCTTTTCCTTCGGTCCCAGCAGGACGTTATAAAAAATGTGCAGCCCGCCCGGGAACTTCCACTCTTCCAGGACATGAAAGGGCATGATAAGCGCAACAAAGAACGCTCCCTGCGCCCCCAGCGTCATACTGTCCCAGAAGATCGCGGACAATACCGCAGCGACCACACCGGTCGCGCAAATGAAAATAATCCAGTTGATATCGCACCATTTATCCAGCTTCTTTACCATAGTCATTTGCCCTCCTGCACAGTTTTTGCAGCCTTCGCGGCCTTTCTTTTCTCCCAAAGCTCCATGACATGTTCTTTATCATAACCGTAAAGCTCCCTGTCTTCGAAAGGATACGGCGAATCTTTATCCTTCATGACCAGAATCGGAACGATAAAGGTCAGAAGCAGTATCAGGATCGATCCCGGGATGCCCCACCAGAGCTGCCCGGCTTTTTCCGGCATATTGGTGCAGACATACCAGATATAATAAATCGCCACCGGGGTCTGCAAAAATGCCGTAGACGCCAGACCCGGATTGTATTTGCTCCCCAGCCGCACATTCATAGCGATGCCATGTCCCGGAAGCTGCCACACACCGGCCAGCACCTGACAGGCGCCCATCCAGATCAGATTCGGAAAACAGATTGGAATGAGGTAACTCAGATAACAGAAAATGACATTACTCAGAAAGCTCTGTCTGGCATTCAGCGGATAGCGCTCCGGATGCTCCGTCTCGCCCAGTCCCGCCATGTTGGAAATCATGGGGAACCCTCCGGGAAACGCGTATTCCTCAAACTGATGCATCAGCATGCCCATCCAGCTGAAAATCAGGATAATCC
>JAJBVE010000065.1 GCA_020859995.1 Clostridiales bacterium | reverse complement strand
ACCTGCGGCGCACACCGCAGCAACCTCACGCTTCTACGCTATCAAGGCCACAACATCAGCCATTATAAACGACTTTTCCGGGTATTGCAAGGTATTTTTTCCAATTATTTTTATTTTTCCGGAAAGAAGAATGTATTTTTTTTAGTACATTCCATCCGGCATTTCTTTCATCAGGAACATCCCGGCACAACTCACGATTTTTCCTGTTTTTCCTGTTTTTTTAGATTTGCTTTCTGAAATTATTTTTTTCTCTGTCTTCCTATTTAAAAAGAAATGTATTATACTGATCTCTGGAAGCTTTTTCCATCATCTTCGGAAAACGATTTCCATCATAAAGGGAAGGAGAGGTGGTAAAAAAGCATCCGGGCTTTGATCCGGCCGCTTATGAGGATCTGCAGCGACGGAAAGAGAAAAAGAAGAAAAAGAACAGAATGTAAAGCATCAGGGAGGAAACAGTTTTATGAAAAAGAAAAGAAAGATATCGGTAAAATTGCCACTGCTGGCCGTACTGCTGCTGGCGCTGTGTCTGTCTGTGTCGGCTGCCGCGGAAAGTTCGAGTTCTTCAGCCAGTCAGGAGTCTGAAACAGAAGCGCCTGCGGATGGTCTTGTGACCGTAAACGGGAAGAGCCTGTATTATAAAAACGGGCAGAAATACACCGGTATGGCACAGATCGGGGAGGACTGGTATTATTTTTCAAAGGGTGTAATGAAAAAATCCTACTGGTACACTTCGGCTAAGGGCAATAAGTATTATTTCCGCAAAACCGGAGTCCGGGCCGCCAGTGTCCGGCTGAAAATCAATGATTCTTATTACTATTTTGCTTCTAACGGAAAGATGGTCACCAGCAAACGGGTGAAGATCAACGACAATTATTACTATTTTAACTCCAAGGGCGTAATGGTTTCCGGCAAGCGGGTGAAAATCAATGACAATTACTACTATTTTAATTCCAGCGGAAATATTCTCACCAGCATGCTCTTTAAGTTCAATGGCAATTATTATTATTTAATCTCCAAGGGCGTAATGGTTTCCGGCAAGCGGGTGAAAATCAATGACAGCTATTATTATTTTGCTTCCAGCGGTAAGATGGTCACCAGTAAGAAGGTCAAAATCAACGACTATTATTACTATTTTAACTCCAACGGCAAAATGGTCACCGGTCTGAAAAAGATCGATGGTTCTTACTATTATTTTAAATCAAATGGCCGCATGGCTACAGGCCTGGTAAAAATTGACGGCAGCTACTACTATTTCAGTTCCAACGGGAAGCGGAAAACCGGCTGGCTGACGGATGAATCCGGAAATAAATACTATTTTGACAAAACGACCGGCGAACGTGTGACCGGCAAACAGATTATCTCCCATTACATTCGTTATTTTGATGAGAAGGGCGTGCTGTACCGGTCTGTGGATATGGATGGAAAGATGGTCGCTCTTACCTATGACGACGGGCCATCCAAGAATACGACTACAATCCTGAATACGCTGAAAAAATACAACAGTGTGGCGACTTTCTTTGTAGTCGGAAGCCGTGTTTCCACCTTTAGTTCCACCGTCAAGGCTGCTTTTGATATGGGATGCGAAATCGGGAACCATACCTGGGATCACTCCACTCTGACCCGGCTCTCCGCCACTTCCGTAAAAAGTCAGCTAACCCGGACAAACAGCGCCGTCAAAGCCATCACCGGTGTTTCGCCCGTAATCATGCGCGCGCCAGGGGGCAGCTCCAACAGCACCGTGAGCAGTGTCGCAGGCATGCCGATTATTTACTGGTCCATTGATACGCGAGACTGGGCGACGCACAGCTCTTCCCAGACAATCAGCGCGGTCCTCAATCACATTCAGGATGGCGATATCGTCCTGATGCACGACCTTTACAGCTGGACAGCCTCCGCTTCCCAGACCATCATTCCTTCTCTGGTCAGCCGGGGCTACCAGCTCGTGACAGTCAGTGAGCTCGCGGAATGCCGCGGGGGCATGACCAACGGAACGGTATATAAGAGTTTTCGCTAAAGATGATTCTGCCTGGTCCGCTGTACGCAGATCAGGCAGATGTATTTGCAGACAATTATCCGCATTCATTATATTATGGGAAGAAAACCGCTTCCCATAATCTCCAGAATCTGGCGATTCTGTCGTTAACTTATCGGGTAAGAGTACGCAAGCGTCCTCTCCTTCCGATAAGTTATATTAAGGAAGAAATAAAATGAATCCGATCTCATACACGATCATCCGCTCGAAGCGGAAAACGGCGTCTATCCAGGTCAAAAGCGACGGACAGGTAGTCGTCCGGGCGCCGCTCTATATGCCCGCCGCCCAGATAAACGAATTTGTCTGCTCGCACGAAGCCTGGATTGCGCGTACAAAAGAAAGGCTGGCAGCCGCCAGCGCAAACAAACCCACCATCACGCCCGAGGAGCGCGAGCGCGGCGTGCAGGCCGCCGTCTCTCAGATTCCAAAGCGTGTAGCCTATTATGCCGCCCGCATGGGCGTGACCTACGGACGGATTACCATCCGCGAGCAGAAAACGCGGTGGGGCAGCTGCAGTTCGGCAGGCAATCTGAATTTCAACTGGAAGCTGATGCTTCTGCCGCCCGAGCTTCTGGACTATGTCGTCGTACATGAGCTCGCGCACCGCAAAGAAATGAATCACTCGCCGCAGTTCTGGGCGATTGTGGAAAAAGAGATGCCGGATTACCGGGAACGGCGGCGGCGGCTAAAGGAAGTCAATCTGTAGCGCCGGGCAAATCGGGGCAGTTCCATATCATCCCTCCTGGCTCCACCGCCCGGACGCGCCGCAGGGCAGAATCAGACCGCTTTCCTTCACCGGCAGACCGATCTCGCTTGCTTCCGTATGACCGCCGTACTTTTTCAGCTCTGTGGCAATCAGATAAGTCAGAACAGAAGGGGCCAGCCCGGTCGTATAGGAATTGACCAGGAAAAATAAAGGCTCCTCTGAAAGCAGTGACGCGCATGCGTGGATCAGCGGGTGAATGGAGTCCTCAATTTTCCAGATTTCGCCCTTCGGACCGCGCCCGTAGGAGGGCGGATCCATGATGATTCCGTCATAATGATTGCCGCGGCGGATTTCCCGCTCGACAAATTTCATACAGTCATCGACCAGCCAGCGGATCGGCGCGTCAGCCAGACCGGAAGCGGCCGCGTTTTCTTTTGCCCAGCCTACCATCCCTTTCGAGGCATCCACATGAGTAACGCTCGCACCGGCAGCTGCAGCTGCAAGCGTCGCGCCGCCGGTATACGCAAACAGGTTCAGTACCTTTACCGGGCGATTCACACGATGCATGCTCCGGATTTTCGCCGAAACCCAGTCCCAGTTTACCGCCTGCTCCGGGAAAAGGCCGGTATGCTTAAAGGCAAACGGCTTCAGAGCAAAGGTCAGAGAACCATAGTGGATGCTCCACTGCTGAGGAAGGGAAAAGAATTCCCACTCTCCGCCGCCCCGGCTGCTGCGATGATAATGACCATTTGGATGTTTCCATCCGCGGTGGATGCGCGGCGTATCCCAGATCACCTGCGGATCCGGGCGCACGAGCAGATAGTCTCCCCATCTCTCCAGTTTTTCTCCTTTTGAGGCGTCCAGCACCTCAAAGTCTGTCCATCGGTCTGCAATCCACATATCATCCTCCGCCGTTTCAATCAATTCATGCTGCTGTCCCTGCCAGTTTTTAGCTGCTCAATTTCTATGTCAATCTTATAAAGGTACCTGGCATTTCTTATCATCTTCATCATTTGATTCTATTTATCTATGCTCCCAGCCGCCGGATCACTTCCATGCACATCCGTCCATTGTGATACGGGCATTTCCACGGCTGCACGATCGGCAGCTCCATCGGCGTATGATCCGCGTTGACATTTTCAAACCATTCGGAGCCTTCGCGAGGGTCTACAAAATAGTCTTTTATGTACTGCCAGATGTCCATGGCTGCTGTAAGATATTTCTCCGCATCTGCCCCAGTCTCTGTCTGGCTCTGTCCGTCCGGCTCCTGATTCTCCACAAAGGGCTCACATAAATTTGAGTCTGCATTTACATCTGCATTTTTGCCTGCGCCCTGAGCCACCGTTTTACCTGACTTTTTCTCCCACGCGTTCAGGAATCCTACGATCGCCTCGGCCTGAATCCACCAGACACGTTTCGTATCATCCACGCCATTCTCCGCCTCATTCATCACCGAATGATCCCGGTACGCCCGCTCGTAGATGTTCTCCGCGATTTCCTCCGTAATCGGAGCAAGCTGCTCTGTATAAAACGGGTTGTCCAGCACCGCAAGCCCCCGGTCGATCAGCCAGGAGGTCTCAATATCATGCCCATAAGAGTACAGGTCAATCAAAGTATTCCAGGTCCGGTCAAAGAAAACCTCCTGCCTTCCTCTCTCGGGGTTATATACCTTCTGCGCAAAAAGCTCCAACATAAATTCCAGGCGATCTGCAGTATAACTATTATGCGTGACCCGGTACAGCTCTGTATATGCCTCAAATACATGCAGCAGTGTATTCATGGTCTTTTCGGCCATCACGCCGTTTTCAGAAAGCTTTTCATTGGATACCGGGCGAAAATAACGGTCAAATGCTTCCAGATAGCCATATTCATCGGTACATTTTTCTTCAATCGCTTCCTGCAGGCCAAAGGCAATCTGCAGCGCTTCCTGATCTTTGGAAGCATCATAATAAGAAGAAAGCGCGTAAATCGCGAAGGCCTGATTGTAGGTATGCTTGGTCTCATCCTTCGGCTTCCCATCATAGGTCACAGACCAGTACATACCGCCCTGCTCCCGATCCAGACAGTGATCCCGCAAAAAAAGGTAGGCATGCTTCGCGTTTTCCAGCAGAGCCTCATCCTTTAGCGTCTGATACGCATTGGAAAAAAACCACAAAATCCGGCTGTTCAGAATGCAGCCTTTCTCATACTGCGGATCCAGCTGCAGATCGTACCCCATATAACCATAAAATCCGCCATATTTCTCATCCTTCAGCCCCGACCAGAACGGAATCATCCGATTCTGCAGATGATCCTTTACTTCTTTTACAAATGTTTTTCTGTCCATTCCGCACCTCTTTCTTTCCGGTTCTTATTTGGGTTTTATTTGGTTTCCATTTATGATGCAGGCCAAGAACATGAAGTACAGGGCAATCCGTAATATCATGCCCTTTTGCTGCCTGCGTCTATATACAACTGTAATTAACCGTTCGGCAGTAAGCAAAACCGTTCGATCACAGCGGTCAGCGCCTGTATCAAGATACCATAAAACGTACGTCTTAGCAAGATTGTACTGTGGATTTTCGTTTTGCTCCTATAATGCCAGCTTCCCAATCGCCTCTATCAGCTCCCGGACAAGCGGAAGCGTCTCTTTTTCTTCTTTTCCGTTCCGTTTTGCTCGTGTATACAGAAACAGAGGTGCAGCAGCTGTGTTTGCCGGCCCGGCTCCCGTGCGGCCTGTACCAGCTGCTGTATTCTGCACGCGCCTGGCTCCAGGTGCACTCTTTGCCGCGGAATTAAAAATGAATTTCAGCCTGCCTCTGTATTCCTGCACCAACGGGCTGATTTTCGACGCATCGATCTGCGCCTTCTCATACATTACAATCCGGATTTCCATTCCCTTCTGGGAAATCTCACTGATCCAGACATCATGCGCGAGCGCGCGCAGCCGGGCAATCGTGAGCAGATTCTGCACAGCACGCGGCGGCTCGCCAAAGCGGTCGATCAATTCTTCGAGCATGTCGTCATGCTCTTCCTCCGTGCGAATAGCCGCAATGCGCTTGTAAATATCGAGTTTCTGTGTTTCATTGCGAATATAGCGCTCCGGAATGTAGGCATCCACATCCAGATCAATAGTCGTCTCAAAGCTGTCGCGGGGCTGCTCTTCGCCTTTGGCCTCCTGCACCGCTTCATTCAAAAGCTTGCAGTAAAGGTCATAGCCGACCGCCTCCATGTGGCCGTGCTGCTCGCTGCCGAGCAAATTGCCCGCGCCGCGGATCTCCAGATCGCGCATTGCGATGCGGATGCCGCTGCCGAGCTCCGTAAAATCGCGGATGGCTGAGAGACGTTTCTCCGCCACTTCACGGAGCATTTTATTGCGGCGGTACATCAGGAATGCGTAAGCAGTGCGGTTCGAGCGTCCCACCCTGCCGCGCAGCTGGTAAAGCTGGGAGAGTCCCATTGTGTCCGCGTCGTGAATAATCATCGTGTTGACATTGGGGATGTCGAGCCCGGTCTCAATGATCGTCGTGGTCACCAGTACATCGATATCGCCGTTGATAAAATCATACATGATGTGCTCCAGCTCATGTTCCTTCATCTGACCGTGGGCAAACGCGACCTGTGCCTGCGGAACCAATGCGGCGACATTGTTTGTAAACTCCACAATGGTGTTGACGCGGTTGTAGACATAGTACACCTGCCCGCCGCGGGAGAGCTCGCGGCTGATCGCCTCGCGCACCATTTCTTCATTATACTCCATGACGTAGGTCTGAATCGGCAGGCGCTCCTGCGGTGCTTCTTCCAGAACGCTCATATCCCGGATTCCGACCAGGCTCATATGCAAGGTACGGGGGATCGGCGTCGCAGTCAGAGTCATAACATCAATGTCCGTCTTAAGCTGTTTGATTTTTTCCTTATGCGTCACACCGAAGCGCTGCTCCTCATCAATGATGAGCAGGCCAAGATCCTTGTATTCTACGTCCTTCGATAGCAGACGGTGCGTGCCGATCACGATGTCCACCAGTCCCTTTTTCAGATCGGTGACTGTCTTTTTCTGCTCGGCCGGCGTGCGGAAGCGGCACATCAGATCTACGCGCACAGGGAAATCCTTCATACGCTGCAAAAACGTATTGTAATGCTGCTGCGCCAGAATCGTCGTCGGCACGAGATAAGCCACCTGCTTGCCATCCTGCACGGCTTTGAATGCGGCGCGGATCGCGATCTCCGTCTTTCCATAGCCAACGTCGCCGCAGATCAGGCGATCCATGATCTTACTGCTCTGCATATCATGCTTGACATCCTCGATCGCCGCAAGCTGGTCCTCCGTCTCCTCATATGGAAACATCTCTTCAAATTCTCTCTGCCAAACGGTATCCTCACTGTAGGTAAAGCCGTCCTGGCGCTGCCGCTGGGCATAAAGTTTCACCAGATCCTGCGCAATTTCACGGACAGAATTGCGCACCTTCGTTTTCGTGCGGTTCCAGTCCTGCGAACCTAGACGGTTCAGCTTCGGAGGCTTTGTGTCCGCATCCGCGTATTTTTGAATCACATCAAGCTGCGTCGCCGGTACATAAAGGCTGCTGCCGGCATCGTATTCAATCTTCATGTAATCCTTCGTGACATGGTCGACTTCAATCTTCTCAATCCCACGGTAGATTCCGAGTCCATGATTTTCATGCACGACAAAATCGCCGATAGACAGCTCCGCAAAGCTGCCGATCCGCTTACCCTCATAGCGCTTCTGCTTTTTTCGTTTTTTCTTCTCCTGCCCGAAAATATCGCTTTCCGTGATCACGACAAACTTAATCAGCGGATATTCATAGCCTCTCTTCGCATTTCCGTAGGTAATCAGGATTTCTCCCGGCTGCACCTCCCGATCCGGATCCTCTGTATAAAAGGCCGCCAGCCCTTCATCCGTCAAATCTCCCGCCAGGCGCTGTCCCCTCAGCCGCGAGGCCGCCAGCAAAATCACGCGAAAGCCGCTTTTCTTCCAGCTTTTGAGGTCCTTCACCAGATACTCAAAGCTGTTGTTATAAGGATTAATCGAGCGCACCGTCAGACTGTATTTCCCTGTGACCATCCACGGTGTCTTCGCGTTTTCCAGGGTACATAATCCCACCGCGTTCCCGGCGCAGATCGCCTGAGCCGTCTCCTGCGCGGAAAATAGAAGCTTCGTCTGTCCGGGCAGCACGTAGCCCTTTTCCAGGCGGTTTTTCATGCTTTCAGAAAACTCCAGCTCCACCGCGTCCGCGGCCTCCGTCAGCCGGTTCGGCTCATCCAGGAAAATCAAGGTCCGGCTCTCATCAAAATAGTCCAGAAAGCTGACGCGCTCCGGTACGAAATAGTCGATAAAACCTTCCATCGAGAGCGGCTCCGCAAACTCCGTCAGGGCGTCCCGGCAGTCCTGACATAACTGGCGGATGCGGTTTTCGGATTCTCTCGCGTTTTTTCTTTCAAGCATGGGATCCGTATCCAGCACGGGCAGTTCTGCCTCATTGCCTCCTTCCGCCGCGCCAGAGTGCGCGTTCCTCACAGCGTCTGTCTGGGCACCGGAGCGTGCGTTCTGCACGGCATCTGCCTGCGCACGGAATCTTTTTTCAGCCTCTTTCGCTTCCTTCTCGATCCGGGCAAGTGCCTTTTTTCTGGCCGACGCGCCCGGAATCAGCTCAGCAGCCGGATAAATCCGCACAGAATCCAGATTTTCAATCGACCTCTGACTCTCCACGTCAAAGCTGCGGATGGAGTCCACTTCCTCGCCCCAGAGCTCGATCCGGACCGGATTTTCCTCCGTCAAAGGAAAAATATCGATGATCCCGCCACGGATGGCAAACTGCCCCGGTCCTTCGACCTGTCCGACGCGCTCATAGCCCATCTGAATCAGATCTTTTTTCAGCTGTTCCGTATCAAGCTCCGCACTGCCTGCATTGCCGTCCGCAGCACCGCCCATTGCGAGGTGATCTTCTGATTGCGGCGCATCCTGATTCCTAATCTCCAGGACATGAGCTGCCCAGTCTTCAAACGGAACCATCCGGTTCATGCAGGCCGCTATTGTGGTTATAATCGTCAGCCCCCAAGCATCATAAGGGGCTGCTTCCGACCGGCCATCCGTCTGGAATTGATTCTTCAAATACGGTGCGCCCTGCCTTCCTTCTGAGAGTGCCTTGAGCACCTGGACACGCTGCTGCTCCAGCAGATTGCTGTGGATGTCCGCCTGAAAAAAGATCAGATCCTTTGCCGGAAAATACAGGATGTTCCGGTCAAAAAAGCGGTAGTTTTCATACATTTCCTTCGCGCGAAGGTCATTGTAGGTAATGATAAGCGTAACCGGAGCAGCCTCTATCCCTCGCCGGGCAATGCCCCCAATCTCTGATTGCGGGGCGCGGGCATCCTCGCCCTGCGGGCGGGATATCCCTCGCCGGGCGGCATCCTCGCCCTGCGGGCGGGATATATCCCGTTTCTTGCGGCCAAATTCTTCCGACATGCAGTACACAAAATGGGACTTCTGGGAGTCGATGCATCCAGTCACCTGAAGCAGGCCGCGATTTGCCGCGGCCTTTTTGCTGATCTCCTCAAATTCCCCCAGTTCCCGCATGGGGGCTGTGAAAGCTTTCATAGCTCCTCCTGATCTCTGATTTTTATAATCATACACGAAACGAATACTCACCGATTTGTAACTGTTCAGTGCCTTCACAGATGCGCATTAAACTGGTTCATCACCGTCTGCACATCTTCCGTCAGCAGCATAGCCGCCGCCTCCGCCGCGCGTGAAAACGCGTCCGTCATCGTCGCCCATTCTTCCTCCGGAAAATGACTGAGTACATAATCCGCGAGGTCGTATCCCTGTGGTTTTTCCCCGACACCGATCTTGACACGCGCGAAATTCTGTGTGCCAAGATGCGCGATGAGACTCTTAATCCCATTATGCCCACCGGCGCTGCCCTTCGCGCGGACACGCAGCTGTCCCGGCGGCAGGCTGATGTCGTCATAGAGCACCAGGAACTCCTCCTCCGGGTTGATTTTGTAAAAATCGCAGGCGGCGCGGACACTCTCGCCGCTTGCGTTCATATAAGTCAGGGGCTTTAAAAGCAGCACCTTTTGCCCATTGATTACCCCTGTGCCGGTGAGCGCTTTGAACTTTTCCGTCTCGATCCGGATCCCATGTTGATCTGCGAGGCGGTCAATCGCCTCATAGCCGGCATTGTGCCGCGTGTGCGCGTATTTCCGCCCCGGATTGCCCAGACCCGCTATAATATACATGATCGTTTCCTCTTCCTTTTTTCCGCAAAATTTTTCTTTTATCCACTGTATCATTACAAATACCTTCCATCCAACTGGCACCGTTCACAATAATGCAAAGCAAAAATCACTTTATTTCTGTCCAGTCATATCCAGGCAACCTCTTTTTTATATACTCCATCTGCTTTTCTGACAAGAATGCATTCTCAGCACAACTCTCCCATTTATCCAAAGCCTGCGTTACCTCATCCAAAATTCTGTTTATCTTCGCCTTAGAAAGATTCATCTGTTTCCCACACATCAAGAAATCCTCTCTTGTAAATTTTTCCAATTTACCATTCATACTCATCTGATGTCTGGCGAGCCATCGGTTCGCAGCATCAGATGCATATGTAACATCATAAGCGGGGGAAAGACGCCAAACTCCTTTTTTATCCATAAGAAAAGAAATATTTTTTACATGATCGTCATGATTCTGCGCAAGAATATTAAAAACCATCCTCCGAAACAGTTTTTCCGTATCCTTTTGCCCAAGTCCAATCCGATTCATAATTGAATAGGTCTGCTCGTAGCTGTAAGCTCCTGGAAGATTGTAATCAAAATGTGCTAATGCCCCCAATGACTGCATGTGAATCTTTTCTCCTGATTCTTTGCGGTCAAATCGTTTTGTCATAAAATGATACCGCCCAGCCTCCGGATAAAGTCTGCACTCACTCATATCTATCTGTGCATATTTAGCCATCAAATAATATGCATATTCAATTCTGGTGTGTGCTTTTCCGTCCGCTTTCTCACCCTTGTCTTTATTATTGCTTACTCCGTCAAATTTGAGCAGCCAGTATTCATACCCCTGTCCTGCTTCTATTTGTCCTGATCGGATATCTCCTGTTTCCGGATTCCACGCAATGATTGCTTTTGCTCTTGCACCTCCGGCAGAGGTTCCAACATCCAAAATCTGTTCCATAGCGCCATCGTCAGCGGAAATATGCAGGTTTATCCGATCGGTCAGAATCTCCGAAGCCAGCTTCACCAAAGCTGTAAGATCAATGTTATCATCCGTCGAAAAACGATCCTCCGACGCCGGTTCATACTCCAGGGCTCCCATTCCTCGTTTACCAGTGTAAAGCAATCGTTCGATCGCTGTCAGAGAATCAATACTCCGCCCCTTCTCCGCCAGATATCGCTCTATAAGCTTTGTTCCAAATTTATCAGGCAAAGAATCCGAAAGTAATCCTGGAAGTCCATGAAAAGTTCCGCTGGCCAGACCGGGAAAGGAAAAAATTCTATCGCTGAGCGGCATGGTGATCGGTGCAATTTCCATCCCACTTTTTAAAAATTCCGAATCATAGTTAAAAACGGGCACACTGCTCAGGCTTTCCTGATAAACCGCCCCTATCCTTGTCCCCCATAAAAAAACCTCTGCCACACTCACGTTTCATCCTCACCCCATACCCATTGACTTGAAGCGGCCTCATTTCTTTTTTTAGAAGCTCTCAACCGTCTTGACTTTTTATCTGCCATATCCGTTGGCTTTACCGTTTGTTCCGGTAAAATCAGCTCCAGATTTTCCAAAACATCCAATACGCGCAGAACATTGAGAATATTCTCAACATTCACGCTTTCTCCATGTTCTATTCGAGAAATGGTGGAAAGTGCCACACCGGAACGCTCAGACATCTCTGTCTGTGTATAATTCATCGCAATCCGAATGTCCTTTATTCGTTGCCCCACTTCTATTAATATTGTCTGGTTGCTCTCATAGCCAGTAATTCGCATTTGCACCCTCCCGGAGTCCTTTTTGCTTTATACGGGAAATTCCTGCAGCATAATTGTTCAGTACTTTCACAATCGCGAAGCTTATCAGGCGTGAAGTTTCTTAATATTTCTTTTCTGACTATTTATATAGCATATTTGCAGTTAATATGTCAAGTTTGACATGTTATTTTATCCCTTCCAGCTTCGCGACCACCTTTTCAAAGTGCATGAAATGCGAAGCTTTCACCAGGATGGTGTCGCCCTCCTTCACCAGGTCCGGCAGCTGTTCCAGTAGTGCCGAAAGATCCGGCAGGATGACGGTTTCTATCCCCGCAGCGGATGCCTGTACCCCTTCCGCGATTTGCGCCGCGAATGGTCCGACACAGATGCACATATCGATCGTCAGAGTCCCCGCAAAAATTCCAACCTCGCGGTGCATACGGGCCTCCTCTGGTCCCAGCTCTCCCATATCGCCCAGAATCGCCACTTTCCTGTGCAGACCGTCCTGCAATACCTCCAGCGATGCCTTCATGGATACCGGGTTTGCGTTGTAGCAGTCATCGATGATCGTGAATTTCTCCGTATGGATGATATGGAAACGCCCGCTCACCGGCTGCAGGCTCTCAATGCCCGCGCGGATTTCTTCTGGCGTCAGGCCATAGTGCAGACCGACTGCCGTGGCTGCCAACGCATTTCTCACCATATGGATCCCCGGAATCGGGATCTGCACGGTAAAGCTCATGGTCTCAGTTTGCGCAGTTGGCGCAATAAAGCCTTCTGCCGCCGCATCTACATTTTGCGGCGAAACGCGCTGCGAATCAACGAGGGAAAGAATGGGGGGCGCAGCTTCTTTCCTTTTCACACAAATGCGGCATTGAATGCCATCCAGTCCCTTTTTCTCAATCTGATCCGCGTAAATATCATTGTCTGTGTTAAGACCGAAGAATACCGGGCGAATCGTGCGGCCGGCAGCACCCGGCACCTGCACCTCCTGTACAGTCGAGAGCTTGTCGTCATCTCCATTTAAAATCACATGCCCATCCGCCCGCAGATGATCAAATATCTCTGTTTTTGCCCGCAGAACGCCGTCTCGGTCGCCTAAAAACTCCAGATGGCACTGCCCGATGTTCGTAATCACACAGGTATCCGGCCTCGCGATCTGTGCCAGGACATGCATCTCCCCGAAATGGTTGATGCCCATCTCCAGCACCGCGATCTCGTCCTCGTCCCGCAGCTGGAAAATCGTCAGCGGAAGCCCCAGCTCATTATTGAAATTCCCCGCCGTTTTGAGGGTGCGGTATTTCTGGGAAAGTACAGCGGCAATCATCTCTTTCGTACTGGTCTTGCCGACGCTGCCCGTAACGGCAACCACCGGAATCGCCAGCTGCTCCAGGTAATACGCAGCCAGGGCGCCCAACGCCTTGATCGTGGAATTTACCTTAATATAATTACGCGCCGGTTCTGTGCCTTCTGCGCCGCCCATCGCGCAGCGATCTTTCATTAGCGGCGCGTCCTGCTCTGTGATCACGCACAGCGCGCCCATTTCAAATACCTGTTCTATAAAATCATGTCCGTCCACGTGCTCGCCCCTAATCGCGGCGAACAGACAGCCCGGCTCTGCCTTGCGGCTGTCTGTCGTGATCGAGCAAACCTCCCGGTCACGGTCTTCTTCTCTTCCATAATAAATGCCGCCGCAGGCTTCTGCCATACGGCCAAGTGTCATATTTTTCATTCCGCCCATATCCTTCTATCCAAAAGCAAATTCCGGCTCCAACAAAAGTTTCCCAATCTGCCAATTAGTGCCTGCAACAGAATGGGAAACTTTTTATATTAGAGTTACTCAAAAAAATTTTATCATCTGTAAATATCTTTTGCCATCCACTTGAGAAACACGATCTCCAAACAAAACAAACCTATTATACTCATTCTGATAAAAATTAAGAACCTTGTCAACATCTTCGCAATCTAAATAGATTATTCCGCCACCGATGCGATATTGCGCATCTTCTAAAACATCCATTGTCAATTTCATCAATTCTGATCCACGAATGGAAAGGCTCTGATCTATACCATAATTTTTCCCAAATTGGGCAATCAAAAACGCCGAGACATTATATTTCCCGGATTCCGAATTAAATGACGCAAAACGGTTTAATTTGCGTTTCGTTGTCTTGCTCATTGAATCCGATCCTACAATTACGGCTTTATGTGTTAATGAAAAAATCCCTGCCAAAACACTCCTGTTATCCTTATCCTTTTTCAAAACCAGGTATGTAACAGAAAGTTTTCTTCTGGCAAAATCAATGGCCTCCTTTTGAACGAATTTTTCCACTCCTTTATTTAACGGACAAGAAAAATCTGAGAGAATCGTAATTACAGCTTCTTCTCCAATTGCCATAAGCATGTCCTGAATATTGACCGCTATACATTCTGTCATTTAGATATTTTCTCCGCAGCCATGAACTTCCGAATTTCCTCTATATCTGTAACCAGCGGTATCCCTGATGGGGAAAGCTTTCTCTTCGATCTGCCAGAAGATATTTCCAAAGCGTTTGCGAATGCCTCGACTTTCTTCGGATCAGTGATTTCCAGATTCTCGAAAATACTGGAAGTAGCCATACGTGTTTCCTCCTTTCCTGTAGTCATGGCCCGCCCTGTGTACATTTATTATTAATACATCGGATCAATCACACTTATAGTATACATACTTTTCTCTCTTTTGCAACTCCATATCATAAAAACATTCGAAATTTTCTGTTTTGGCTCCATTGCAAGGATAAATAGCTTCCCTGATGCTTTCCAGCCGATACCTCCAGATCTATTCAATCACAATCACATCATTTCCGCCCGTCCCGGAAGAATTATCCGATGTGCTTCCTGACGTGCTGCCCGAGCTTCCATCCGCTGATCCGGACGGCCAGGTAGTCTCATCGGTAATCGTAATTTCAAATCCCGCGTCTCCGGCCGCTATGCCGGTATCGGATGCCGCAGAAGAATCCGCCGTGCCAGTGCCAGATGCCGCGGAAGAATCCGCCGTGCCGGTACTCGTCCCAGTCGAATCGGTATTTGACGTGACCGAACCATCCGCCCCATAAATGGTAATATTATCGTCATCACTGTCATAGGAATCGGAGCTGTCGCTGCCCGTACCAGAAGAGCTGCCCGAGGAACTCCCGGACGAGCTGTTCGCCACATAGGAAGTCCCACTGCTCGCCGTACTGTAGCCATAGTTGACGCCGGAGCTGTAGCAGACGACCGGCGTCCCCGCCTCAATATTTTCATAGATGGTCTGTGCCTGCGCGCTCGGTGTGTTGATGCAGCCGTGCGAGCCGCTCGTCTGATAAATGGTGCCGCCATAGAGGCTTCTCCACGAATCCGCGTCATGGATCCCTACATTTCCGTAAAACGGCATCCAGTAATCAACCTCGGTCTCGTAGGTCTCGCCGACCAGCTTCGCGTCCTCCTGTTTATACACAATATAGTACAGGCCTTCCGGCGACGCGTTTCCCGCGCTCGTATTTCCGGTCACGACCGGGGTCTCTACCAGCAGCTGACCGTCCTTATAATACCACATTCTCTGGTTAGTATAATCAATCTCCACATACGTATCGCCGATGTCATTGTCTCCGCGGGTCTGGGCGCTGACGGTCCACACCGGCGAGCGGCCTTCCACCTGACCAGCCAACAGCAGCGCGTAAAGCGCTTCCGTCTCCGCCTCGCGGTCCATCTGCCAGCCATAGGTGACGGACTCCACATACACAGTCTCGCCATTGGATGTGGCAAAGGGCTCATACGTGCCGACCGTATCATACGTATCCGCCAGTTCATCCACCCACGCAGCCACAGAACTATAATTAAAGACCGGGTTATTATCCGCGTCCAGAGAAAACCAGTCCATAAATGTCGAGGATGTCAGAGAAACTACCACATCCCCGCTCATATAATAGTTAATATACATGGAAGCGTACTGATTGTAAAGGCTCACCTCTTCGATCAATGCTTCATTTTCAGACGTAATATCGGCGGTCACGTAACACTCGGCCATTTCCAGGTTCAGGCTCTTTTTGCCCGCCTCCACCGCGGAGGCAGCAGCCTCCTGCACCTTCTGGGTATCAAGCGTGGTGCCCTCTGTTTCGGCAACAATCCCGTAGGTGCCATCCTCCAGCAACGTCCTGTACGCATTTTGCGGAGCCTCCATCTGATCTGCCTGCATCATAAAAAGCGCGGCCACTGCCGCGGAAAGCTTGTCAGCGTCGTAAGTCACGGACGCGTCCATCGTATACGATGCTCCATCCGAGAAAAACGCAGGCAGCCAGGCAAAGGAATTCTGCGCTTCCAGCAGATCCTCAGTCTCTCCATCTGAGACAAACACATAATCAAACTCACTCCCGTAAATGATCGCCTGCTCCTCATCTCTCCCGGTAATCACAAGCCGGTAATCCTCTACATCCGCGGCAAGCAGAGCTTCCGCCTCGGCAGCGGTCAGATCCGACACATCCGTCCCGTTAATCGAAGTGTTTTTCAGAAAATGCGACGAGTAATAAATGCTGATAGCCGAATAGACTCCGATTACGCAAAAAACTAAAACCAGCACAATTACCAGCAATACGGCAGTTCGTTTTCTCATAGGCTTCCTTCTTTCTGTCAGATTGTCCGTACGATCGCCCTGCCGCACTGCTCCTTCCCGCCGGCAGAGGAACATCACGCCCGCAGAGTGCGTATATCAGCGGCGCATATCTGTCCTCATTTTATAACAGTGCTGCCCGTTTAAAAAGGAATGCTCCGTTAAGCTTTTATTTGTTCTTTCTTAAAATTAAAACGGGCGCAGGCAGCAAAGCTGCCAAAATTATTCTCGCGCCCCCAGAGTTCTCGATTTGCTTCGCAAATCGGAACATACTGCGCATCACAAAATGCGCGGCAGCAGTCTCGGCCTGGCCTCGAGCACGATGGCCGAGGCCGCGGGAAGGACAATTTTCAATTCGCCGCCAATAAGCGGATAGGCCGCCCCTTCCTCTGTAAAGCCGTCTTTCGTTGTCTGAAATACATTTTCAAGGACACTGTCATTGGTGATTCCGGCGGGCCAGACTGGAATCAGCAGTTCCATTCTCTCTTCGCTGTTGTTAAAAATCACCACAATCTGGCTATCCTGGCTGAATCTGCCATAGGAAAGCCAGTCTTTGCCTCCGCCAAGGAACCTCAGAGATCCCGTCTTCAGCACCGGATACCGCCGATGCATGGCAATCACGCGCCGGTGAAACTCCAGCATCCGCGCGTCTTCATGCCCCCAGGGATAGGTACGCCGGTTGTCCGGATCAGTAAACCCGCAGACGCCTGCTTCGTCCCCATAATACAGGGTCGGCGCTCCCGGCCAGGTCATCTGCATCACGACCGCTTCCCGCATGATCTCCGGACGGACACCCTCACCGGCTGCTTCCGCGCCATGGGTCCCTACGCGCCCGGGGCGACCGCTCGTACGTGTCAGAAACCTGGAATGATCATGGTTGGAAAGCTCATTCATAGCCACAAACAGAGATGGCGTGAGGAATTCCGTCATATGCAGCCTCATCGTCTCCCAGAACGCGTTCGCGTCCCCGCGCAATTCTTCCTTGTATTCATCGCTGTGCTTTTCCATGCCGGTAAAAAACCAGGTCAGCGGCTCCATAAACGCGCGGTAATTCATCACAGTGTCCCATTCGTCTCCGCCCAGCCAGGCAGAAGCGTCCTCATAATGCTCCGCCAGAATAATCGCGTCCGGGTTTGCCGCTTTCACCGCCGTGCGGAACTTTTTCCAGAAACGGTGATTATAATCCGGAGAAAATCCCAGGTCGGCCGCCACATCCAGCCGCCATCCGTCCACATTATACGGAGGCGACACCCACTTCGCCGCGATTCGCAGAATATAGTCCTCCAGCTCGGGTGAAGCCTCATAGTTCAGCTTCGGCAGGGTCTCATAGCCCCACCAGCCCTCATAATAAGAATTATATGGCCATTCATGCTCATTGTTGAATTTAAAAAAGGAACGATATGGGCTGTCCTGTGAAACATATGCGCCCTTTTCATAGCCCGGCTGATTCTCGTAGATCCGTTCGCGATCCATCCACTTATTGAATGAACCGCAGTGATTAAACACGCCGTCCAGGATCACACGCATCCCGCGCCGATGTACCTCTTCCACAAAATGTGCAAAAAAGGTATTGCTTGCCTCCAGATTGCGAAGATCAGTCACGCGGCTGATATAGCGGGTCGAATGCCGGTTATCGGCAGACTGCATACTTGCGAAGCGTTTCTCTGTCAAAGCATCCGTCTTCTCTGCTTCCTGGGACACAGTTCTGTGCGTCACCCCGAATTTTTGCTGAACGATACTCTGCGCCTTGTCCTTCTCCGTCACAATCACACCGATATGCGGATCAACATAATCGTAATCCTGCGTGTCATATTTGTGATTCGAGGGCGAGACAAAGATCGGATTCAGATACAGCACCTCCACACCCAATTCTTTAAGATAATCCAGCTTATCCAAAATCCCCTGCAGATCCCCGCCGTAAAACTCTCTGGTGCCGTCCGTCTCCGGCAGCTTATCCCAGTCAGTCACACGGTTCACCGGTTTTCCCAGATAGATATATTCCTGATCCAGCACATCATTTGACTGGTCGCCGTTGCAGAAGCGCTCCGTAAAAATCTGATACATGACTGCGCCCTTTGCCCAGTCCGGCGTGGAAAATCCCGGCACCAGACAGAAGAGGCGGCTCTGGTTCAGATTCCGCGATACGCCAAGCCGTGTATAAAAGCATCGCACCTTCCCGGCCTGCACTTCAAAATAATAATAAAGCGGGTCCTCACCGACCGTAATCTCTGTCGCGTAATAGTCGAAGCGGGAATCGCTCGACTCCACTTCCATCGGTCTTTTCATCGCCCCGCTGATAAAAAACACCACATCCACATTGTCGCGCTTCGTGCGGAAACGGATAGTCACTGTTTCCCCTGGCTTTGGTTCCATCGGTGTCACAAAATTTTCTGTCCCGTCAGAAAACAGGGACTGTACATCAAAAACGGGCCGCATATGAACAAAATAATCCAGCCGTTTCATCATTCTTTTCTTTTTCTGATCCATAATCAGGTCCTCTTGCTTCTATTAATAATAATGACAGGTAACATTATAATTCATAACGTAAGCTTCACGCAACAGAAAAAAGCAGCCGAGCGGCTGCTTTTTCCGGAGAAGGTATCTCTCAAATGGGGTGTAGCAAAAACTATATAATGTATTGGGAATTTTACGAAAGTAATTATAGCATCAGATTCAAAATCAGTGTGCATAAACTTCACAAAAAAGTGAGTCTGTTTTTGTGCAAATTGACTTTATGGTCTCTGAAATGCCGGCAGTTAAACACTTTGGAGAGGCTTATACCTCTCTTTTTTGTTGTAAAT
>JAJBVE010000223.1 GCA_020859995.1 Clostridiales bacterium | reverse complement strand
CCGCACCCGCATTCGTCGTGTTCTTCGTGGTCATGATGCTCTTCATGCCCATGATCGCGTCCGCACCCGCATTCGTCATGATCGTCATGGTCATGATGATGCTCTTCTTGCCCGTGGTCGTGTCCGCATCCGCAGGTGTCTTCCTCATGGAGCAGTTCTTCATTGCTCATAACAGATTCCCCTTTTCTTATGTGATTAAACATGAAAATAAATCATCGCAGACCGCGATGATCGCTCAGACATTTAAAAATGAATATAGATTTTATCAGGTGGATTTACAGGAATTATAAAGGAAGACGGGGAAATCTGTCAATCAATTTATGAAAAACCTTTCACATTTTTTTCATTTTTAGGTAGACAAATAAAACTGAGAGTGCTAAACTGACAGAAGTTTAGATATTTTAGAACTGAATAGAGGATGCATGTTCCCCCTAATCGGGGATTAAAAGAGAAACCGGTGAAAATCCGGTACGATCCCGTCACTGTGATAGGGAGTCTTCTACTAAAAATGCGGCATCAGTACATAAAAGAGTCTGTAAAAAAGGTACAAAGGCGCTGCGTGGTATGCCACTGCGAGACGTAGGTCGAGTGGGAAGGCGGTAGGAGGCGATGATCTTAAGTCAGGAGACCTGCTTGCGTCCGAGGATTGGTTTCTTCTTACGGTGGATAGGAAAAGCTTTTATTTGTCTTATTTTTGCAGGCAAAAGTATAAATAAAAGTGCGTCCCGTACCGGGCGCTTTTTTACTTTATATGAATTACGCGGATATGATGGCTGCGTGCTGCAAAGATAAGAGTCTTAAGATGCGTCCTGATACGGGCGCATTTCTTTGTTTTATGATGCGCAGGGGCTGCGGAAAGAAATTTCCGGCTGCCGCTCGCCGCGAGGCATTCTCGTCCTGCGGACGGATATACGCCGGACGCGGCCTGGCTCACATGTCAATGAATGGAAAAGAGGAAAAAGCGATGAGTAAAAAGCAGCTCGGCGGACGATTCCTGCAGATTATTATTGTGCTTATTGGGATCAGTTTTCTGACTTTTGCGCTGACGTATCTGGCGCCCGGAGATCCGGTGCGTTCGATGTACGCGGTCAACGGCACGATACCAAGTGAGGCGGTGCTGGAGGCGACCAGAGAGGAGATGGGGCTGAACGACCCGTTGTTGGTGCAGTACTGGAACTGGCTGTCCGGCTGTCTGCATGGGGATTTCGGCACTTCTTATTCGCTGAAAACGCCGGTGCTGACGCTTCTGTCGTCAAGGCTTTGGCCGACGCTGAGGCTGGCGCTGCTTTCACTGGCGATGATGCTGGTGATCGCGGTTCCGCTCGGCATGATTTCAGCGGTTTATAAAGGAAGTGTTTTTGATTATATCGTCCGCGGGTATACGTTTTTAGGGGTATCGATGCCGAATTTCTGGGTAGGCCTGCTGCTTGCCTATTACATAGGAATGGTGCTCGGCTTACTGCCGGTTATTTCCATCGGCACGGGTATCAAACCGATGATTCTCCCCGCACTGACGCTGGCGTTTCCGATGTCGTCGAAATACGCGCGGCAGGTACGCACGGCAGTGCTGGAGGAACTGAATCAGGACTATGTGACCGGAGCGCGGGCGCGCGGGATCAAAGAGAGCAAGATCCTCTGGAGACATGTATTTCCGAACTCGCTGCTTCCGTTGATCACGATGCTGGGATTGTCCCTCGGCTCCCTGCTCGGCGGCACAGCGGTGGTGGAGGTGATCTTTTCCTACCCGGGACTGGGCAGCCTGGCGGTGTCGGCGATTTCATCGATGGATTATCCTCTGATACAGGGCTATGTGCTCTGGATCGCGCTGATCTATATGGTTGTCAATCTGGTGATGGATCTTTCTTATAATCTGGTCGATCCGCGGATGAGAAATGCCATGGCTGCGCCCCGTTCTTCAAAAAATGAGATGCGCCGGAAAAAGACGGACGCAAATCAGATGACCGCGGCGTCCGGCTCATCGGGTTCGTTTAAGGGTTGAGGAGGGAAGCAGAGTATGCAGAAGATGATAAGCTTTATCAAAAAACATAAGGCGTTTACGGTATTCGCCATCCTGGCGGTTGTGCTCGCTCTGGTCGCGGTTTTTGCGGACTACATCGCTCCTTATGATCCCTATGAGGCTGTTCTGACGGACGCGCTGCAGGCACCGAGCTCGACGCACTGGTTCGGCACGGACAAGCTGGGGCGTGATCTTTTTTCCAGAGTGATTTTCGGAAGCCGGATCTCGCTGTCGTCGGCGCTGATCCTGGTGGCATGCATTTTTGTGGTCGGATCGGTGCTGGGGATTTTGGCCGGATATTTCGGCGGCTGGGTGGACGCGGTGATCATGCGCGTCGCGGATATGATGATCTCGTTTCCAGGCATGGTGCTTGCCATCGCCATCGCCGGTATTCTGGGAGCCAGCATTACCAACGCGGTGATTGCTATTACCGCTGTGAGCTGGACGAAGTACGCCAGACTGGCGCGTTCTCTGGTGCTGAAAATCAAAAACTGTGATTACATCGCGGCTGCGCGGGTGACCGGCTCGACCACGCCGCATATTTTAAGTGTTTACCTGTTTCCAAATGTCATGCCGACGCTGCTGGTGACGGCGTTTACCGATATCGGAAGCATGATGCTGGAGTTGGCGGGGCTGTCGTTCCTGGGCTTTGGCGCGCAGGCGCCGATGGCGGAATGGGGCCTGATGCTGAGCGAGGGCCGCAGCTACATGCTGGCGGCGCCCTGGATGATGCTGTATCCGGGACTCGCGATCCTGGTAACTGTTGTGGTATTCAACCTCTTAGGAGACAGCCTGCGGGACGTCCTGGATCCCAGAGATGAATAAATTATAAGAAAGCCGCGCCGGATTTTCAATTTGCTGTGTGAGTGCAACCTGTCATGTGGAAGAATTTGCAGGGCATCGGAGCGGACGAACGTTCGATATAGAGGATATCGGACAAAAAAACAAAGGAGATTTTAAAATGAAAAAGCTAAAAAAAGTACTGGCTGCCACACTGGCGGCCGCAATGGTGGTAAGCGTTTCTCCGGCCGTCTCACAGGCGGCGTCAGATGATGTGCTGAACTTTGGATGCTATGTGTACTCGACCTCGTTTGACCCGGCTGCGTATCAGAACGCCGCATGGCAGGGCGTACGCTGGGGCATTACGGAGTGTCTGTTTAAATTCAATGACGACATGAGTGTGGAGCCGCTGCTCTGCGATACCTATGAGGTATCTGACGATAAGATCACCTGGACATTCCACATCCGCGACGGCGTGCTGTTTTCAAATGGAGACGCATGCGACGCGCAGGCAGTAGCGGATTCTCTGAACCGCCTGTTTTATGTATGCGCGAACAGCGACGATTACAGCTCGACTCCGGCGGGCTACATTGATATGGCGAGCATTGAGGCGGACACGGACGCCAATACAGTGACGATTGTATTGAATACGGCAGTTGCGGATCTGACCGCGACTCTGTGTTTCCCGTTCTATTCGATCATTGATGTGTATGGCGACACGACCGACGCGGAGCATGCGGGCGGTTATGCGACAAGCGTGATCGCGACCGGTCCGTATGTACTTTCCTCCTTTGACGCAACAACGAAGAGCGGTTCAATGGTGGCGAATGAGAATTACTGGAACGGCGAAGTGCCGTACGGTACAGTCAATGTTACATTCATTGAGGATGACACGACTAAGGCCATGTCACTGATGAGCGGCATCATTGATCTGACGGAAAACGTAACGACCTCCAGCGACCTGGCGACTCTGGAAGCTTCGGATGCTTACTATGTATCAAAATCCTCCAGCTTGCGCAGCGGGTTTGCTTACATCAATATGGACGGCGTTCTTGGAAATGATTCTCTCCGTGAGGCAGTCCGCATGGCGATTGACAGCGAGACCATGTGCAGCATTACGGTGGGCGGCATGTATACAGCCGGTGTCGGCATCCTGCCTTCTTCCCTGATTTATGAAGATGAAAATCTGGATAATCCATATGCGTACGATGTGGATGCGGCGACCGCGCTTCTGGATGAGGCCGGCATTGTGGATACAGACGGCGACGGCATCCGTGAACTGGACGGCGAAAATATCAACCTGACCTATATTACTTACAACAACCGCTGCCTGTCTGATTTCGCGCAGGCGATTCAGGTTTCCCTTTCCGCAATCGGCATCGGCGTGAGTGTAAACAGTGTGGACAGTGATACGGAGTGGATGCTGATGCAGGCCGGCGAATATGACCTCTGCGACTCGAACTGGACGACCGTAGGTACGGGTGACCCGACCGCGTTCCTGCTGAACTGGTACGGCGGCACGGATGGATCGAATTTCTACAGCGAGGATAATCAGGATGGCACAAACTACTGCAATTATGACAGCGACGAGTTTGACGCACTGTATGAGCAGTTTATCGCTTCGACCGATACCGACGAGCGAAACGCTCTGGTTGTAGAGATGGAGCAGGTGCTGGTAAACGACTGCGCGGTGCTGCTGCACGGCTATTACAACTCAACCATGATCAGCAACGCGTCTAAGGTGACCGGCGCGGAGATCGCGACATTTGATTATTACTGGCTGAGCACGGATATTAAACCGGCTGAGTGAAAAATTATGGCGCTGCTGCCTGGAATGCCTGTACTATAAATGGGGCAGACTGGCAGCGGCGTGTGAATGGTATGCCTCTGGCCTGCCTGAAAATCAGGATAAGACTGAGAGAACCGCACAATGTATATCGTGCTTCGCATGATTGGTGCAGTCTGTGTCCTCAATTCACTGTTGTAAATCGAGGACAAGATTAGGAGGATTGGTTATGGATTTGCTGAATATACAGGACATATCCGTGAAATACGGGAAAAATCCCAAGCCGACGATTGAGCATTTTAATCTCGATATGAAAGAGGGCGAGGTGGTCAGTGTCGTCGGAGAGAGCGGAAGCGGCAAGACGACCGTCATCCGTGCCGTGCTGGGGCTGCTCCCCGGCGGCGGACAGGTGACCGATGGAGATATCCTGTTTGAAGGGCGCTCTCTTTTGAAGCTTTCGAAAAACGAGTGGCGTGACTTGCGGGGGTCGAAGGTTTCCATGATCTTTCAGGATTCCGGTGCCATGATCAATCCGATCCGCAAAATCGGGGCGCAGTATGTGGAATACATACGCACCCACGAAAAGATATCCAAAAAGGACGCCTTCGATAAGGGCGTGGAAATGCTGGAGCGGATGCGTCTGCCGGATGGCCGGAATATTATGAACAGCTATCCGTTCCAGCTCTCCGGCGGAATGCGCCAGAGGGTCGGCATCGCCATGGCGATGACCTTTTCCCCGAAACTGTTGCTTGCGGACGAGCCTACGAGCGCGCTGGATGTGACGACGCAGGCGCAGATCGTGCGGCAGATCATGGAGCTGCGCGACCAGTTCGGCACATCGGTGATTATTGTGACGCATAACATCGGCGTGGCTGCTTACATGGCGGATCAGCTGGTCGTCATGCAGTACGGAAAGGTCGTGGACCGCGGGACAAGAGACGATGTGATGAAGCATCCGACGAATGATTACACAAAGAATCTGCTGGCCGCTGTGCCGGAAATGGAGGGAAAACGCTATGTCTCCTGAGAAAAATGAGAACGCGGCTGAGGCGATCCTGAGAGCCTGCCATGTCACAAAGCAGTTTCCGGCTTCCGGCGGACGGACCCTGAAAGCCTGCAATGACATCAACCTGACTGTCTACCGCGGGAAGACACTCGGTATCGTCGGGGAGAGCGGCTGCGGCAAATCGACCTTTGTAAAAATGATTGTCCAGATGTTTCAGCCGACAGAAGGGGAGATCCTCTTTGACGGAAAAGACATCACAAAGCTGAAGGGTGAGGAATTGCGTCAGAGCCGGAGGAAGATCCAGATGGTGTTTCAGGATCCGGCTGCCGCGTTCAGTCCGAAAATGAAAATTATTGATATTGTCACCGAGCCGCTGATGAATTTTAAGCTGATCAAACGTTCGGAGCGCGAGGCAAAGGCGAAAGAGCTGCTGCGCATGGTAGAGCTTCCGGAGGATTTTGTTTATCGCTATCCGCACAATATGAGCGGCGGCCAGCGGCAGAGAGTCGGCATTGCGCGGGCGCTGGCCCTGGAGCCGGAGATCATCGTCTGCGACGAGGCGACCTCGGCGCTGGATGTTTCGGTGCAGGACCGCATCATCGAGCTGCTGGTGAAGCTGCAGAAAGAAAAGGGAATTTCGTTTGTCTTTATCTGCCATGATATGGCGCTGGTGCAGTCTTTTGCGCATCAACTGGCAGTAATGTACCTCGGGAATATTGTGGAAGTGCTCCCGGGCAGCGAGGTGGCGTCGAACGCGCAGCATCCGTATACGCAGGCCTTGCTCAGCGCGATTTTCTCTACAAAGATGGATTTCACCAAAAAGATCGAGAGCATTGAGAGCGAAGCCCCCAGCCCGGTGGACGCGCCTCCCGGATGTCCGTTCCAGAACCGCTGTGACCGGTGTATGGACATCTGCAGGAAAGAAAAGCCGTCGCTGAAGACAATCGGGGAAGGGCATGAGGTGGCGTGCCATCTGTTTTGAGATTATGAAGTACGGAACAGTTACATTGTTGCGAGAAAGGATTCGACATGAGAAAATCAGCTGCGATATTTTTGCTTGGACTGCTGTTTGGCGTTAGTACGTTTGCCGGAATGCCGGCGGAAGGAAGCAGGGCTTTGGCAGCGGACGAAAGCATTGCAACGGAGAAAGAGACGTCCGGAGTTCTTGCTGACGATACGGAGGAAACTTTATCTGCAGACTCTGCTGACGATACAGAGGAAACCATGTCCGCCCAGGAGGAACTGGCCGCAGGCTATACCATCGGCGTATCTGTTTATGATCCGGAGGATTGGGAGGCGATCGCGTTCCGCGATTATTTTGAAAACTATCTTGGCACCGCGTTTAATACGACTTTTTATTACAACGCAGAGCGGATTGATACAGCCGAGGATGAGATCGCGTTTGTGGAGGAGCTGCACGAAGCGGGTGTAAAAGGCGTCATCTCGTTTCTTTCGACCTTTATAGAGGATGTGCTTCCGATATGTGAGGAGTACGGGATGTATTACGTGCTTGGCTCCGGCACGATTTCCGATGAAGTATATGAAAATGTAAAGGATAATCCGTATTTTCTCGGAACCATAGGCCCTACTACAGAGGATGAGCAGACGGCGGGAGAAACCCTTGCGGAAAACCTCGCGGCGCTCGATGAGAGCGGCAGCGCGAGCTATCTGATCGTGACCGGCGGCAGCGGCATCGGAAACGAAATGCACCGCTTAAGAACGATTGGGATCCTGTCAAAACTGCAGGAACTTTACGGACTGACCTATGACCAGTCCGTCGAGGAGCTGGCCGCGATTACGGAGACTGCGGAAATTGAGACCGGCACAGATGTCCGCATCACGATTCTCCCAGGCTATCTGGCGGACGGCAGCGAAGTCGGGGAGGCTGTGACAGGCGGCGAATACACCATGGTGATTTCGGCGATGACCATCGCTAACGCGATTACCAACATCTGTAATGCAGAGGCAGAGTATGGCTATGATATTAAGGTCGGTATGGTCGACTGCTTCACCGACCAGAATTACGCGTTTTTCAACGAGACTGACGCCAACGGCGACTCGAAGCTGAACTGCCTGGTCGGAAAATACGGCGCAATTGTTGGTCCGTCGTTTGTCGCGGTGTGCAATGCCTATGCGGGGTACGCGGATGATTTCCGTGATGCGGACGGATATTCGTTCCAGCTCTATCAGACCTACTGGTATGCGGCAAGTACGGAAGAATTCAACGAGCTGTACGCGCAGTCGATCAGTACCTATGAGAACACCTACAGCGCCACCGACATGATGCAGGTGCTGAAGCTTTACAATCCGGATGCGGATTATGAACTGTTTCAGGAATTTGCGGAGAAATGAGACCATACACAGCCTTCTGTACCTTCCGCATAGCAGAATTTCCGGCAATATTTTGGGCACGGATAGGGTGTGAACCCCTTGACAGACAAAACTCCCTTTGCTACAATACCAGAGATTAGGGATGACTAACACTATTTAGGCAGGCCTACCGCCTGCCTTTTCGTTTCTAATTGCGCAAGACAGCATTTTCCCGGATTCCTTATGAAAAACAGGATCCGAAAAAGTGCTGCCGGCGCTTTGCAGTCATTGTTGAATAGATAGTGGCGCGATCGTTCCACTGTCCGATTCATAAAGCAAAAGGAGGAGAGATTACGATGAATTATTTTGAAATTGTCAGTGTCATTGGCAGAGAGATTCTGGATTCCCGCGGGAATCCGACCGTGGAGGCAGAGGTGACGCTGGCAGACGGCACTGTTGGAAGGGGGACGGCTCCGAGCGGCGCGTCCACCGGCGAGTTTGAGGCGCTGGAACTCCGCGACGGAGACAAGCACCGATATCTGGGCAAGGGTGTGACGAAGGCGGTTAAAAACATTAATACCGTGATCAGCAAGGCAGTCGTCGGGATTGACGCGACCGACACTTATGCGGTGGACGCGGCCATGATCAAGGCGGATGGCACGAAGGATAAGTCTAATCTGGGCGCGAATGCGATCCTGGCGGTCTCCATCGCGGCGGCGCGGGCGGCCGCGCTTTCTCTGAAGATGCCGCTGTACCGTTTCCTGGGCGGGGTGTCCGGCAATCGTCTGCCGGTGCCGATGATGAATATTTTAAACGGCGGAGCCCATGCGGCGAACACAGTGGATACGCAGGAGTTTATGATTATGCCGGTGGGTGCGCCGAGTTTTAAGGAAGCGCTCAGATGGTGCGCGGAGGTGTTCCACAGCCTTTCGAAGATTTTAAAAGCAAAGGGCCTGGCCACCTCAGTCGGCGACGAGGGCGGCTTTGCCCCGGATCTTTCCAGTGATGAGGAGACCATCGAGACGATCCTGGAGGCGGTAAAAGCGGCAGGCTATGAGCCGGGCAGAGATTTTATGATTGCCATGGACGCTGCTTCTTCTGAGTGGAAAAGCGAGAAGGGTAAGGGCTTTTATCATCAGCCGAAATCCGGCCGCGATTTCACCTCTGAAGAGCTGATCAGCCACTGGGAGAGCCTTGTCGAGAAGTATCCGATTATTTCCATTGAGGACGCTCTGGATGAAGAGGACTGGGAGGGCTGGCAGCTGCTGACAAAGAGACTTGGCGGCAGAGTGCAGCTGGTAGGCGATGATCTGTTTGTGACGAATACAGAGAGGCTGAAAAAGGGTATAGACATGGGCTGCGGCAATTCCATCCTGATCAAGCTGAACCAGATCGGTTCCGTGTCAGAAACGCTTGAAGCGATCAAGATGGCGCACAATGCCGGCTATACGGCGATTGCCTCCCACCGCTCCGGCGAGACCGAGGACACCACGATCGCTGACCTGGCGGTCGCGCTGAATACCTGCCAGATCAAGACCGGTGCCCCGAGCCGTTCCGAACGCGTGGCGAAATACAACCAGCTGCTGCGGATCGAGGAGCAGTTAGGCGATGCGGCTGTATATCCTGGCATGGGCGCGTTTCATGTAACCAGATAGTAATTATAGTCATTTCTGGGGTCCGGAATAGTCGTGATTGACGACAGCGGAAAGTCTTTCAACGCTGCCCGATACAGAAAAAGAAAAAGTACAAGATCAGTATTTTATGTGTCTTAACATACTGTATCTTGTACTTTCTTTGTTTTCAAAGCACAGCATATTCGAAAAAACGACAAAATATTACAAAATATTACAAAAATATTAAAACATTTAAAAGCAAAATCTGCTTTTGCTCCTTCGTTGAAAAAGCCTGAAAATAAAGGGTTTTTGAAATCGCTTGTTTTGTAGGACAGATGTAAAACCGGCGTAAATTTTTTGCAAAAGGGTGCAAAAAAATTAAAATATGGGGATTCTGGCGCCGTTTGTGACTTTTTTTGACGAAAAAAATCGAAAGAAATATTACAAAAATGTGAAAAAAGTATTGACACAATAAGTGAAAACACTTATAATACAGATACCTGATAACGGCGGGTATAAACGATAAGGGGCATTTACCGTTCCTCTGGGGAGACGGGGCGGGAGAGCCGCGGAGAGCGTATGTCAAGAAGGAAAGCTGGACGCGGCAATTCCACCAGTACATAAATCCACGGATGTACCGGGTGGAAATCATAAACGCACAGGAGAGTTTATATGCTGTTATTGTACAGGGAAAGGACTTTGATTCGCCTTGCGAAATGCTCACGATGTCTGCGGACGGTCGCGATGATACTGCTCGGCATTTTTCTGACTGGCGCTATGGCGTGGATGATCTCGGAATATGACACTGGAGGGCGGAGCCGTGTGTACGCGGTCAGCTCTTCATCAGAGAGCGGCGGCAGCCAGGAAATACAGGCCGGATTGATGGGCGTGGTGAATGCTGTGGCAGATATGGAGCGATACGCGGACGAGACGAGAGTAGTCAGCGTGGCGGATTCAAAGGACGAGGTGCTGGCGGGAGCCAGCGGTGTAGACAGGAGGGCGATTCGCCAGTCGGTGTTTTCTCAGGCGACGTCCGAAGCGCGGCAGCTGAGTTACTACGCGCAGCAGACGGTGAAGGACAATCAGATGTCTTCGACGGATTACTATACTCTGCTGAGGATTGTTGAGGCAGAGGCTACCGGAGAGGATATTATGAGCAAAATGATGGTCGCCAGCGTTGTGCTGAACCGTACACGGGATTCTCGTTTCCCGGACACGATTTATGAAGTCGTGTACCAGGAGTCACAGTTTTCACCGACTTCGGACGGCAGGATTTATTCCTGTACCGTGACGGATGAAACGGTCGAAGCGGTAGAACGTGTCCTGGCGGGAGAGGATTACTCTCAGGGAGCGCTGTTCTTCGTGGCCCGTGACTATGCCGACACATCGAACCTCGCCTGGTTTGATTCCAGTCTTGTCTGGCTCTTTGAGTACGGCGGGCATGACTTCTATACATACCAGAGCGAAGAGGGATGACTGTCCGCGCGAAAGTAAAATTCAGAAAAAAGCTGTTGCATTTTCCATTGCAACAGCTTTTTTCATGTGATATGATAACACAAGGGATTTTGATAGTGCAAAGCATATTTCTAACATAACAAAGAAAAAGGAAGAAAAAACGATGGATTTGATGTATACCAGTACCAGAAACGCGGATATTCAGGTGACGGCCTCACAGGCAATTCTGAAAGGACTTTCTTCGGACGGAGGCCTCTTCGTTCCGGTGCAGTTTCCTGCACTGGATGTTTCTTTGCCAGAGCTGGCCGGGATGTCCTATCAGGAGACAGCATACGCGGTGATGAAGCAGTTCCTGACCGATTATACGGAGGAGGAGTTAAAGGAGTGCATTCGCAGCGCGTATGATGATAAATTTGACACGGAGGAGATCGCGCCTCTTAAGCAGGTGGGCGGAGCGCATTATCTGGAATTATTCCACGGAGCGACGATCGCCTTCAAGGACATGGCGCTTTCGATTCTGCCATATCTGATGACAACAGCAGCAAGGAAAAACCATGAGACGCGGGAAATCGTGATTCTGACAGCTACCTCGGGCGATACGGGCAAGGCTGCTCTCGCCGGATTCGCGGATGTGCCGGGGATCCGGATTGTTGTGTTTTACCCAAAGAACGGCGTAAGCCCCATTCAGGAGAAACAGATGGTGACCCAGAAGGGAGCCAATACCTGCGTGATTGGCATTCATGGAAATTTTGACGACGCCCAGACCGGAGTGAAACGTTTGTTTTCGGATAAGGCGCTTGAAGCAGAACTTTCCGCGGAGGAATTCTGCTTTTCATCTGCGAATTCGATTAATATCGGCCGGCTGGTGCCGCAGGTTGTCTATTATGTGTACGCGTACGGCCGGCTGCTCTCGGAAGGCGCGATCGCGGCCGGCGATCCGATGAATGTCGTGGTGCCTACCGGCAATTTTGGCAATATTCTGGCCGCGTTTTATGCAAAGAATATGGGGCTTCCGATTGGAAAGCTGATCTGCGCGTCCAATGAGAATAAGGTGCTGTATGACTTCTTTCAGACAGGCGTATATGACAGGAACAGAGACTTTATCCTGACTTCCTCGCCATCCATGGATATCCTGATTTCCAGCAATCTGGAGCGCCTGATTTATCATGCCTGCGGGAAGGACGCCGACAGAAATTCCGCGCTTATGCGTGATCTTACGCAGAAGGGCAGCTATCAGGTGACGGAAGAGATGGCTGCTGCCATGAGCGATTTTGCCGGCGGCTACGCGACGGAAGAGCAGACCTTAGCGGAAATCCGGCGGGTTTATGAGCAGTACGGTTATGTGCTGGATACGCACACAGCGGTGGCTTCCAGCGTATACCATACCAGCTTTGCGGATAAAAGCAATGGTGTGCCGGTAGTGATTGCTTCTACGGCGAGCCCTTACAAATTCGCGCGCAGCGTAGTGTCCGCGATTGCTCCCGGCCGCTGTGAAATGGATGATTTTGAGCTGATTGATGAACTTCATAAGCTTGCCGGGACCGGGATTCCGCGCGCGATTGAGGAGATCCGCACGGCGCCTGTACTCCATGATACGGTGATTGAGAAGGAAAAGATGGAGGAGGCCGTGAAACAATTCCTGCTTCGTCAGGGGTCAGACAGGCTGTAACCGCGGCTGCGCGAAATCACCAGCCTATGTCTGCGGTTTCTATGTAGCCGCGCGGTAACAAGCGCTGCGCAAGAAAACGAGAAGCGCCTGGCAGCAAAATAGGAAGCGATCAGAAGAAAGACGGGACTCTTTACGCGGCCCCGGAAATGGAGGAATGAATATGTCGAATAATGCTTTTTATATCATGATTGATATCATTATCATCGGCTGCGGTATTTATATTATCGCCCAGTACCTGTTTATGGCGAGAACACATGAGCTCCGGCAGAATATGATGCTGCCGAAGGAGCTGCCCATAGCCCGCTGCAAGGATGTCAGGGGTTATATTCAGGCAATCGGGAAAAAACAGCTGGTGTTTGGCCTCGCCAGTACCATCTGCGGAGCGATTTCTCTGGCTCAGGATCTGATTGGATCCGTGAATATTTACATTTCCATGACGGCCATGGTGGTATTCATCGTCCTGTGCGTCTGGTATGGGCGGGAGTCCAAAAAGGCAATTGAGAAATACTGGTGATCAAAGCATGCAATCAGACAGGGGAGAAGGGTAAGAGGATGTCAAATAAAAAGGACAGAGCCTTTGGCTTTTTCAGATCTTTATTTATTGGCCTGGCAGTCGCGCTGCTGATCCTGCTGGGCGTGATTGGATACAGGCTCTACGAGAGCGCGACCAGGGAGATCGTGGATTCGGAAGTTGTTTATGTAGATGATACGGAAGCGGTGGAGCTTCTTACCGCCGCCTCTGAGACAGAAGCCGCGGCAGAGACCGGCATTGTGGCGGAAACTGACATTTCAGCGGAAAACGACATCGTCTCAGAAACTGATGCCGCGCAGGCCGCCGCATCTGACACTGCGTCAGCCGCCGATGGAGTGCAGGGTGCAGAGACAGAGACAGAGACTGCGTCCGCGGCTGATGATACGCAAAAGGAAGCTGCCGCCGCGTCTGATGCGGACGCTGCGCTGAGCGCGCAGGCGGATGCTTCGTCAGAGACGGACAGTGCGTCCCAGGCGGAAGAGGATGATACGCAGGACGCGGATGGGACAGGTACGGACGATATTATAATAATTGAAGGCGAAGTGGTGGATGCCGCGTCTGACACTGATACGGCCGCGGAGGAGTCCACGGGCGTATATTCGACCCTGAACGCGGCGTGCAATTTCCGCAGCGAAGCGGGATATGAGGACGCGGATGGAAACGATACGACGATCACCACCTGCGCGGCCGGCACTGTAGTGGAGGTGCTCGAAGAAGTGGGCGGCTGGACGAAAGTAAAGATCGACGGTGTGGTTGGCTATGTGGGCGCTCAGTTTATTACGGATACAGACACTGACGAATAGCCGGACGCCGATGAATAAGGAGAAACCATGAACCATAGAAGAACGGGGGCGGGAACGGACTGTCTGCATCGTGGAAATACGCGCGAAACACATGTGGAATACCGCTGCAGGCGATCAGACAAGACAGAGAGGGACATGCAAAAATGATACTTTCCTGCCAGAATATTTCAAAAGCGTTTGGGACGGACGTGATCGTGTCAGACGCGTCGTTTCATCTCGAAGAACGGGAAAAAGCCGCGATCGTCGGAATCAATGGCGCCGGCAAGACAACCCTTCTTCGGATGATCGCGGGAGAGCTTGATCCGGATGACGGCTCTATTTCTATAACCCGCGGCAAAAAACTGGGCTACTTAAGACAGCATCAGGATGTAAACAGTACCGCGACCATTTATGAGGAAATGCTGAAGGTCAAAAAAGACCTTTTGCAAATGGAACAGTCCCTCCGGGAGATGGAGACCAGGATGCGGGCTTTTTCAGAAAACTCCCGGGGAAATGGTATGGCGGCAGGCGGCTTTGCGGCGACTGCTTCAGAGGCGGGCGGCTCTGCAACGAATGGATCCGCGGATGAATATACACAGCTGATGGAGCGATACAACCGTGTCTCTACAGAATTTGAAAACCGCAATGGATACGCGATCCAGAGCGAGGTAACGGGGGTGCTCAAAGGCCTGGGTTTTACAGAGGAAGATTTTGAGCGGCCCGTCTGTACACTTTCCGGAGGACAGAAGACACGCGTGGCACTGGGCCGGCTGCTTCTGGATGAGCCGGATGTGCTGCTTCTGGATGAGCCTACCAACCATCTGGATATGAGCTCCATCGCATGGCTGGAAGGGTATTTGCAGAATTATGGCAAAGCGGTGTTGATTGTTGCCCACGACCGGTATTTTCTGAACCGTGTCGCCACAAAGATCTTTGAGCTTGACAACGGACATGTGACGACCTTTGAAGGAGATTACAGCGCCTACTCACAGAAAAAAGCTCAGATGCGCGAGATTCAGTGGAAGGCATACCTGAATCAGCAGCAGGAAATCCGTCATCAGGAAGCGGTCATTGCGAAACTGAAATCTTTTAACCGGGAAAAATCGATCAAGCGCGCCGAGAGCCGGGAAAAAATGCTGGATAAGATCGAAGTCCTTGAAAAACCGTCAGAGATCCGCTCGGACATGCATCTGCGCTTTTCTCCGCGTGAGCCGAGCGGGAATGATGTGCTGCAGGTGCGCCACCTGGCGAAAGCATGGCCGGGCAACCTGCTTTTTTCTGATTTGAATTTTGAGATCCGCCGCGGGGAACGTGTCGCCGTGATCGGGGATAATGGCACCGGAAAGACGACCATTCTGAAAATTATCAATGGCCTGGAAGCGGCGGACGCAGGCGCTTTTACCATTGGCAGCCGCGTGCAGATCGGCTATTACGATCAGGAACACCAGCTTTTGCATATGGAAAAAACGCTGTTTGAAGAGATTTCGGATGTCTATCCGGATATGACGGAGACGGAGATCCGCAGCGTGCTGGCTTCTTTTTTGTTTACCGGGGACGATGTTTATAAGCGGGTCAGTGATTTAAGCGGCGGCGAGCGGGGACGGCTCGCACTTTCCAGGCTGATGCTTTCCAACGCGAATTTTCTGATTCTGGATGAGCCGACCAATCATCTGGATATTATTTCAAAAGAGATTCTGGAGGAGGCATTGCGCAATTATACCGGGACGGTGCTCTATGTTTCCCATGACCGTTATTTTATCAATCAGACGGCTACGCGGATTCTGGAACTGAAAAACCGGGCGCTGATCAATTATCTGGGAAATTATGATTATTATCTGGAAAAGACGGAGGAACTGACCAGGCTCTACGCGCCGGCGTCCTCGGAAAAGGAGAGCGCTGGTCCGTCGGCTTCCAAAGAGGAGCGCGCGCGGCGCAAAGAAGAGCTTTCCCAGAAGCGGCGGCAGCAAAACGAGCTGAAGCGGACGGAAGAACGGATCCAGGCGCTTGAGGAGCGCGACCGCGAAATCGACGCGCTTCTGGCTGATGAGGCGGTATTTACGGATGTAGCCCGGTGCATGGAGCTGACCAATGAGAAGGCTTCTGTGTCGGAGGAGCTGGAAACGCTCTATGAAAAGTGGGAACAGCTGGCCGAATAAGGAGGCTGGAAATGAAAGAAAAGAGGAATAGCAGTGTCGGAACATGAGATTTCAAAGGCGGTGGTCAAGCGGCTGCCGCGGTATTACCGGTATCTTGGTGATCTGTTAAACGCGAATGTCGAACGAATATCTTCCAATGAGCTAAGCACCATGATGAATGTGACTGCCTCACAGATACGCCAGGATCTGAACAATTTTGGCGGCTTTGGGCAGCAGGGATATGGTTATAATGTAAAATATCTCCACAGTGAAATTGGAAAGATTCTGGGTCTGGACAAATCCTATAACATGGTGATTGTAGGAGGCGGTCATCTGGGACAGGCGCTCGCGAATTATGTCAATTTTGAAAGACGGGGATTTTCCATTATCGGAATTTTTGATATCAATCCGGCGCTGGACGGAAAGCATGTCCGCGGGATTCCAATCCGCATGACGGATGAGCTCCCGCAGTTTCTGAAGGAAAATGAGATTCAGATCGCGGCTCTCACGCTTCCGAAAACCGGCGCGGAGACGATTGCTCCGATTCTGGTAGAGAATGGTGTAAAGGCAATCTGGAATTTCGCGCATACAGACCTGCATGTTCCAGAAGACGTGGTGGTGGAAAATGTTCATCTGTCGGAAAGCCTGATGCAACTGTCTTATGATCTGAATCATCGAAAATTGAAGACACAGTAAACAGCAGGGAGGCGGCGCATGGAGAGACTTTTAAACGCGGCACAGATGAAAGCGTGTGATACATACACAATCCGGCAGATTGGGATTCCGTCTGCCGTGTTAATGGAGCGCGCGGCTCTCGCTGTCGTGGAAGAGATGAAAAAAGCCTGTCTGGATCTGTCGCGGGTCCTGGTAGTCTGCGGATCCGGGAATAACGGCGGAGACGGATTTGCCATTGCGAGAATTCTTTCGCGGTCATGCGGTTTTTCACAAGGCTCCTGCGATTCTTCCCGAAATATCCGCAGCTTTCCCGAGGATTCCCGCGGTTTGAACCAGGAGCACTCTGGTGAGAGCGAAAATCGCCAGGGAAAGGCGTCTCAGGTGACGATCGCGTTTGTCGGGAAAGAAGATTCTTTAAGTGAGGAAACCCGTCTGCAGAAAAAAATCTGTGAGAATCTGGGGTTAAAAATCAGCAGTAATTTCATGGAAGCGGAATATACTGTTATTGTAGACGCGATTTTTGGCATCGGACTCTCCAGACCGATAGAGGGACGTTACGCGGAAGTGATCCGCTGGATGAATGATCAGAGAGCGAAGCGGGTGGCCGTGGATATCCCGTCGGGCATCAGCGCGGATGACGGGCGCGTGATGGGCGTGGCGGTGAAGGCAGATCTGACGGTGACTTTTGCCGCACGCAAGGTCGGGCAGATTCTTTATCCCGGCGCCGCGGTCTGCGGAAAGCTGATTTGCAGAGATATTGGGATTTGCGAGGAGGAGCAGGCGCTTTCGCAGGCGTCATCGCAGATATCTTCACAAGAAACAGGAGCCAGATGCACGGAGCTCCCATTCATTTTTACATATACCGAGTGCGATCTGGATAAGATCCCGGCGCGCAGCCCGTATTCTAATAAGGGCACCTATGGAAAGATCCTGCTCATCGCCGGCAGTGAGGGAATGAGCGGCGCGGCGGTACTTTCAGCTAAGAGCGCGTTCCGTGCCGGATGCGGCATGGTGCGTGTCTTTACACCATCCTGCAACCGGACTGTGATCCAGACCTGTCTGCCTGAAGCGATTGTCACTGTCTGGGATCCGGGCGCTTCCGCTGAAGAGACAAAGCTGCTTCTTGAGAAGGCGCTTGACTGGTCGGATGCCGCCTGCATTGGACCGGGGCTGGGTACCTCTGCCCAGGCTGCTTCCCTTTTACAATGGACCCTGCGGCAATATGAGAAGCCTCTGGTCATAGACGCGGACGCGCTGAATCTGCTTGCGCAGATTCGCGGGGAGCGGGAGTATATGGAGGCGGGGAGGAGCATCCGCGGATTGTCCGGGAAACGGATTCTGACCCCTCATATTGGAGAAATGTCCCGCCTGACCGGGAAAGACAAAAACCAGATAACGATGGATTTGCCGGAGTCTTCGCGTTCTCTTGCTGAAGCGTGGGGCGCGGTCTGTGTTCTTAAAGACGCCCGAACGGCAGTATCAGATGGAAGCCGGATATACCTGAATACATCCGGAAATGACGGAATGGCTGTCGCCGGCAGCGGGGATGTGTTATCCGGCCTGATCTGCGCGCTGCTTGCGCAGAAGATGCCCTGTTTTGACGCGGCTGCGCTGGGTGTTTATCTGCATGGACTTGCCGGAGACGCTGCGCGGAAGGAGCTTGGCCCTTATGGGATGATCGCGGGAGACATCGCGGAGCGTATCGGCCTGGTCATGACAGGAAATGATAAGATCCCTGGGAGGAATACATGAGTGTACATAACCGAATTACGGCATATATTCATATGGAAGCAATCACGCGGAATCTGCGCGTGATCAAGGAAAATCTGCGGGCCGGCACGAAGATTGTGGCGGTGATCAAGACAGACGGATATGGACATGGCGCGGTTCCGATCGCGCGGATGTTGGAGCCGGATGAGGATATCTGGGGATATGCGGTGGCAGCCGTATCCGAAGCCAGAGAACTGCGGAACGCAGGCTTATTAAAGCCGATTCTTGTACTTGGATATACGTTTGCGGAAGACTATGGCTGGATGGCGCGGCACGGCGTCCGTCCGACGGTTTTTACCAGCCAGATGGCCCGGGATTTCGCCCGGGAAGCGTCTGAGCGCAGCACCGGGGAATTTATTGATGAAGCATCTGAGCGTGTTTCCGGCGGCTTTGCCCGGAAATCATCCGTGCAAAGCATGGAAAATGATATCCGGAGAAACATTCCCGTACATCTCGCGGTAGATACGGGCATGTCCAGAATCGGTGTGCCGGATACCCCGGAAGGCCTGGCGTCCGCGCTTTCGATTGCGCGGACGGACGGCATTCGGATCGAGGGCGTGTTTACCCATTTCGCCAGGGCCGACGAGAAAGAGAAAGGCTCAGCCAGAGGGCAGATGGAGCGGTTTACCAGATTTTGCGACAGCCTCAGCGAACAGGGTGTCACTGGCTTTATGCGCCACTGCTCCAACAGCGCGGGCATTCTGGAGCTTTCGGAGGCGAATATGGATATGGTGCGCGCGG
>JAJBVE010000132.1 GCA_020859995.1 Clostridiales bacterium | reverse complement strand
TCCGGGTATTCGCCGCCACCGCCGTAAGGAAAGCATCACTGACCGCATACATCCGCCACCGCCTCCTTCAACGCGTTAAAAAAGCACCAGCCGCTGTGACTGATGCTCTGTTTAAAATTGTTCTGTTACCGACAATCTGAAATTCCTTTAAGCAATAATACGTTTCCATTCCGGATTGTCACTTAGAAATCTAAATGATTCTTCCTCCGCAAACTCCTTTTTCAAATTATCTCGTATTTCATTTAAATAGGATGCATCAGCTTCTTTAAAAGTCATATGCTCATACAACGAAGACTCCCGAAATGAAAATAAACTATCAAGATTTCCAAGCATTTCTTTCACTATCCTGATTGTAGCCGCTTCATCCTTTTCAAAAGCAGCCAACTCAAGATGCGAAGAAACTTCCTGATATCTTCCCATGTCAAACAACTCCGCCAGTTCTGTCTGCTTATCTGCAATCAAATGCGCTTTGTCGAAATTCTTATTGCGAAAAGCAAGCATATAGATTCCATGTAGCAACCGACTCACCTGCAGATATTCTGCATACAACATTTCTTCATAACATTTATATGCTTTTTCATCCTGCTGCGTTTCAAAATATAACTGTGCCTGTTTCCGTTTTTTCTCAGGATTCTGTGGTGAATAATATTCCAGACAGCATTCCGCTTCTTCATAGTTTCCTTTGCGGATATAATAGTCAATTAGTGCATTTGCCGCAATCAATCGAATATTCTCATCTGTACTCTTCAAAGCTCTCTGATAGAGGGATTCGATATATTCATCAAATCCATCTGGAAGTGACTCCTCTTTGAATAATCTGTCAGCATCGAGAACTGCCGCAATCCTGACTATAAGCAGATAACATGACGGGAATTCTTTTACTTTATCTTTTGACCATTCATAGGCTGCAGCAAATGAATTCTGCTTAATCATCTGATTCAGTTCTTCCACATACTGATAAACTTCTTTTTCCGATAAATCCTCCTGGAAGGACAGCAAATCATCCAACGAAAGGTTCAAAAGTCTGGCAATTGGAGACAGCAATGTGATGTCAGGATACGAATGATCATTTTCCCATTTATTGACGGCTGCTGTCGAAACACCAAGGCGCAATGCCATTTCTTCCTGTGACATTTCTTTTTCTTTTCGATATTTTCGTATTATTTTTCCAATTTTCATTTTCATCAGCTCCATTTCTCACGAAATTTTATGAGCCAAGTATAGCAATATCTCTCCTTATGCATAACAGGCCCACACCCAGCGCAATCCGTCTGGCGCCTTCCCTGACTGCGGACAGATACTCCGTCGCTGTTTCCACGGATATCTCCCGCACTTCCTCCGGATGGTACACATCCGCGACAACCTCTCCCGGCAGTTCCTCCATCTCATCCTTCAGCAGGTAATCCGTGCTGATTCCATAAATTCTGGAAATCTCCAGTATTTTGTCAATTCCCGGTATGGAAGCCCCGCTTTCCCATTTGGAAACCGACTGCCTTGATACATTCAGCTTCTCCGCAAGTTCTTCCTGGCTCAGCCCTGCCCTGGTACGGAGAGTCAAAAGTTTTTCTGATAAAATCATAGTGTGTTTTTCCTTTCTTCGCCCGGATCTTTCCGGAGCACCGCCCTGCGCGAAGCGCATTGAAATGGCGGTGCGACCTGCCCTCGCCGGGAGCATCCTCGCCCTTCGGGCGGGATATCCGCCGGTGCTGCCTGCCAGTGGCAGGCGTTTAGCACCGACCGGAGCGGAAGCGGAGACGCGATGAGGGGGCGATTCCTCTAATGTTGAGGAGATTATAGCGAAACACACGGTTGCTCTCCACCAACCGGACTTGAAAATTATCGCAACCGACAGTTGCAATTACCCGTAACCATTATTTTTCAAGCCACATTCTGCATTATACAGGAAACATCTTCCCAGTTAAAGCAGATTTTAAAATTCTTTCAACGTGAAACTCACTTCCCACAGCCCCTTATAACTCGTATCTGCCGTCTCCGCTTCGCTCCGGTCGGCGAATATCCCACACGAAGTGTGGGATGCCACCCGGCGAGGGCTAAACGGACGTCCACTGGGTCTACGCTCCGCTTCGGTCGATCCTAAACGCGTGCCACTGGGTCTACGCTCCGCTTCGGTCGGCGCTAAGCGAACGTCCACTGGACGTTCAGCGCCGCAGGACCCCTCACCTCACTTCCAGACATCAAAAAAGACCGGTTTTCCGATCCCGTAAAATCAAAACGCCCGCCGTTTCCGGCAGACGCTTCATCAATTTCATTTTCTGTTATTTCTTCACAATCAGATCATAGCTTTCCGCTACCATCCGCTTTACCTCATCATCCGGAATGCTTCCGTCCAAGATGATCGTATTCCAGTGTTCCTTATTCTGGTGATATCCCGGCAGGACAGACGCATACGCGCTCCGCCAGAAATCCCGCCACTCCGGATCCACCTTCACATTGACGCAGACGTTCCCATTCCTCTCATACGTCCATGCAAAAGCCCTCTTATTCTTCTTATAGCGAAGCAGGATCCAGTTGTCGTCATGGAACGGCGCGTCCATATACACATCCGGCAGCGTCATCCC
>JAJBVE010000128.1 GCA_020859995.1 Clostridiales bacterium | reverse complement strand
TCATTCGCCATGAATACCCGCAAATCCCTCCGAAAGTAGAGTATTCACTCACGGAGAGAGGGCATTCGCTGGTCCGCGTGTTGGATAAACTGTGTGATTGGGGAAATGAAAACCGACGCTTGTGCAATGATCAATAATTGAAAACCTGATGACGGGTGACTGGACAGCTCAATCGAGTAGGGAGACTTGTCCCCTACTCGCCGCGCGGTTGCTGCGTGCCAGTGGCACGCGTTTAGCAACGACCGGAGCGGTAGCGGAGACGCGTGCAGATTTAGCTGCTAAATTCCTTACGCGCCCCTGCGCATAAAAATCATCCCTCCTAATTCTCGGAAGTATGCATATACGAATATACCAAAAATAACAGTCATTTCACAGCTCTCACTCTACTTCAATCATTTTGGCATATTCCTTACGGATAGAAAGCTCATAGCCGCGTACTGTAACTTCTATAGGATCCCCCAGGGGCGCGACTTTCCGGACATATATCTCAATGCTTTTCGTAACACCCATGTCCATAATCCGGCGTTTTACAACGCCTTCTCCATGAATTCTGATTGCCCTGACAGTGTCTCCTACCGAAACCTCTCTCAATGTTTTCATTATGATAACTCCTCCTCATTTCTTTTCCAATTCAACAGCAATGCTGAATTTATAATTACGATAACCGATCCGGCGTTGTGGACAAGAGCGCCAACAACCGGGTTCAATATACCTGTGATCGCAAGGGTAATTGCGATAAAGTTGAGTGTCATAGAGAATGTCATATTCAACTTGATGGTGGTCATCATTCGTTTAGAAAGCGCTACAAGATGCGGCAGTTCTTCCACCTTATCGTCTACGAGTGCAATATCAGCAGCATCCACCGCAATATCACTTCCGATACCACCCATAGCAATCCCGATGTCCGCCTTTTTCAGTGCCGGTGCATCGTTTACGCCGTCACCGATCATGCAGACCGATTCCTGCTTTTCCTGATATGAACCGATCCATTTTAGCTTATCTTCCGGCAGACATTCCGCATGGACTTCCTCGATATGCAACTGCCCGGCAATCGAAACAGCAGCTTCTTCATTGTCTCCGGTCAGAAGCACAGGTTCTATAGAAAGGCGCCTGAGTTGGTCGATCATAGAAGCACTATTCTCCCGAGGCGTATCGGAAAGGACAAGGAAACCGGCCAGTTTTTTGTCTGCACTCACATAGATCACCGTGCATCCCTGTTTCAGGAATGCTTTTGTTTCCGTAAGCACTGCTTCTGTGACTGCGATATTCTTTTCCGCCATCATTTCATAATTTCCGGCAAGAATCGCAGCCCCGTTAATCGCGGCGGACACTCCGCGTCCCGGCAGCATGGCAAACTGATCGCAGGAGGGAAGGACTTTCCCCGTCTCTGTGCTGTAACTCTTTACGATCGCCCTGCCCAGCGGATGCTCCGACAGCTGTTCTGCGGCGGCACAAAGAGAATAGAGTTCCTCAGAGGACAACTCTGGGAGAATGCTTTTTGCGCAAATGACCTTCGGCGTTCCATAGGTGAGGGTTCCTGTTTTGTCAAACGTGATCTTTTCCGCCTTCGCCAACCGTTCCAGTGCGTCTCCTTCTTTCACGAGAAAGCCGTGCTTCGCGGCATTTCCGATCGCCGCCATAATCGCTGTCGGCGTCGCCAGAACCAGCGCACAGGGGCAAAACACGACCAGAATCGTTACAGCCCGGATGATCTGTCCGGTCACAAGCCAGGTGATTGCCGCGGCAGAGAGCGCGATCACCACAATCCAGGTCGCCCAGCGGTCTGCAATCCCCACGATTTTTGCTTTCCCCGCGTCTGCGGACTGCACCAGACGTATCATTCGCTGGATGGAGCTGTCTTCGCCTACCTTTGTTGCTTCCATATCAAAAGCACCGAACTGATTCACTGTTCCGGAGAAAACTTCATCCCCGGCGGTCTTATCCACCGGCATGGACTCGCCGGTCATTACCGCCTGGTTGATCGAAGTCTGGCCGGAAAGAATCACACCATCCACCGGGATCGTCTCTCCCGGAAGAACCCGGACTTTATCGCCAACTCTGACCTGCATAGAGGGAACGATAGTTTCCTTTCCATCCGCGCCCAGTATCCGGGCTGTCGTCGGGGTCAGCTTAACGAGCTTCTCAATGCCGCTTCTCGCTTTCGCAACGGTCAATTCTTCCAGAAGACCCCCAAGCTGCATAATGACCGCCACCTCACCGGATGCAAAGATTTCTCCGGTAATCACCGAGGCGATCAATGCAATAGAGACAAGGACATCCGCTTTTATGTCGAACGCTGTCACAAGGCCAATGATGGCTTCCAAAATGATCGGGATTCCGCAAAATACAATAGCAATCCATGCAGCATCAAAAGGAAATGGCGACCATCCGGCCAGGCTGCATAGGACCGCAGCTCCTGATAGTATAAGAAAAACAATGTCCTTTTTGATTCCTCCCCACTCTAATATCCATTCAAGTCTAGAAATCGCTGCTTTCATATGAGTTTAGTTCCCCCTCTTTTCGCATACCGCCTGCCGCAATCCGTTCAAAGCTTTCATCGCTTAACGAGTGACCCATCCGGC
>JAJBVE010000111.1 GCA_020859995.1 Clostridiales bacterium | reverse complement strand
TTGGAAAAAATCAAGAATTTGTATAGACTTCAGCTTTTTATTCTTTAGCGCTGATAAGAAAATCATCTGGTTGAAATTTAGAAACCATCGGTTTATAATGACTGATGGTTTTTCTTCGGAAAAACAAAGTCCGCCTTAAAAGTGTGCCGAAACAGAAGAAGTCCGCCTTAAAAGTGCGCAAAAACAGAAAAAGTCCACCTGAAAAATGTAAATAATCATTGAAAGTCCACCTGAAAAATGTTATCCTGTCTCCTTTTGGTGCAGAAGGGAGGGGTTCTTATGGAGCGGCTGCTTATGGAACAGCTAAAGAAGTGGAAAGACAAAAAAAATCGAAAGCCTCTGATCATCCGCGGAGCCAGGCAGGTAGGAAAGACCTGGCTGATGAGGGAGTTTGGGAAAAGGTATTTTGCCCATACGGTATACATCAGCTTTGATAATAATGAACGTATGAGAAATGTTTTTGCCATGGATTTTGATATTCAGAGGATTATTTCTGCGTTAAAAGTAGAAAGCCGGGAACAGATCGTACCGGGAGAAACACTGCTTATTTTTGACGAGATCCAGGAAGTCCCCAAAGCGCTGACCTGCCTGAAATATTTTTATGAGAATGCCCCGGAATATGCGATTATCGCGGCAGGATCCCTTTTGGGTGCGGCGCTTCATGAGGGGACTTCTTTTCCGGTGGGTAAGGTCGATTTTATGAATCTTTATCCGCTTAATTTTAAGGAATTCCTGATAGCCTCAGGGGAAAAGGAACTGGCTGTCTGGCTTGACCAGGCGGATTATCAGATGGTCAATGCGTTTGCAGATAAGTACGCGAATCTGCTGAGAATGTATTATTATGTCGGAGGATTGCCGGAGGCGGTCAATACGTACCTGGAGACGGATGATCTTTATGAGGTGCGAAATGTGCAGAAAGAATTGTTAGTTTATTATGCAAACGATTTTTCAAAGCACGCGCCTGTGGAGACAGTACCCAGAATCCAGATGGTATGGAACTCGATTCCCATGCAGCTGACGAAAGAAAATAAGAAATTTGTGTACGGACAGGTCAGGGAAGGCGCCAGAGCAAAGGATTTTGAACTGGCGATTCAATGGCTGACAGACTGCGGACTGGTTCATAAGGGCTATCGGGTTTCGAAACCGGGGATGCCTTTGATTGCATATATGGAAATGGATGTATTTAAGCTTTATTTTCTGGACGTAGGCCTTTTGTCAGCACTGTGCCAGCTGGATGCCCGGACCTTGCTGGAAGGGAACCGGGTTTTTACTGAATTCAAAGGAGCCCTGACAGAACAATTTGCCGCGCAGGAACTTTCGGCAGATGAAATCAGCCTGTATTATTATTCAACGCAAAATTCTTCCGGAGAGATTGATTTTATTGTACAGAAAAGTGGTTATATTATACCGCTGGAGATAAAAGCAGAGGAAAATCTGCAGGCGAAAAGTCTGAAAAATTATTGCCAGAAATACAAGCCGGAGATAGCCGTGCGTTCTTCTATGTCGAATTATCGGGAGCAGGAGTGGATGGTGAATGTGCCGCTGTACGCCCTGGCAGCGTATTTAAGGCGAGTGTAATCTTTGCTGATAGTTTCTTGCATGGGGAATGAATTGGCAAAGCAAGTGGAGCAACGAGAGAGGAGCAAGTGACATGGCAAAAAGCAATACAGAAACCTACGACGCGAGCAGCATATCGGTCCTGGAGGGGCTGGAGGCTGTGCGCAAGCGCCCCGGGATGTATATCGGCAGCGTTTCGCGCAAGGGTTTGAACCACCTGATTTATGAGATCGTGGACAACTCTGTGGATGAGCATCTGGCGGGCTATTGCACACAGATCGAGGTCTATCTGGAGAAGGACGGTTCCGCAACGATTCAGGACAATGGGCGCGGGATTCCGGTCGGGATGCATGAGAAAGGGATGTCGGCGGAGCGCCTGGTCTTTACTACGCTGCATGCGGGGGGCAAGTTTGACAATACCGCCTATAAGACGAGCGGCGGACTGCACGGCGTGGGCTCTTCTGTGGTCAACGCTCTCTCGACCTGGCTGGATGTGCAGGTGATGCTGGGCGGAAAAATTCATCATGATCGTTATGAGCGGGGCGTTCCTGTGATTGAGCTGGAGAAAGGCCTGCTGCCGGTGATTGGAAAGACGAAGAAGACGGGGACGCGGATTCAGTTTCTGCCGGATCCGGAGATTTTTGAAAAGACAAGGTTTTCTGAGACAGAGCTGAAAAGCCGGCTGCATGAGACTGCGTATCTGAATCCGGAGCTGAAGATTCATTATGAAGACCGGCGCGTGGAGCCGGTGGAGGAGATTCTCTTTTACGAGCCGGAAGGGATTACCGGGTTTGTGCGCGAGATGAACCAGGAGTCCGAGCCGATCTGTGAGCCGATTTATTTTAAAGGGGAATCCGAGGGCATCCGGGTGGAAGCTGCTTTTCAGTATGTGAATGAATTTCATGAGAATGTGCTGGGCTTTTGCAATAATATTTATAACGCGGAGGGCGGCGCGCACCTGACCGGATTTAAGACGGCCTTTACGACGGTTATGAACACCTACGCGCGGCAGATCGGCGTTTTGAAAGAGAAGGATCCGAATTTTACCGGCGCGGATGTCCGCAACGGGATGACTGCGGTGATTTCCATCAAGCATCCGGATCCGCGTTTTGAGGGGCAGACTAAGACCAAGCTGGACAACCAGGATGCCAACCGGGCGGTCGGAAAGGTGTCTGCCGAGGAGATTACCCGCTATTTTGACAAGCACCTGGATGTGCTGAAAAATATTTTAAGCTGCGCGGAGAAGGCCGCTAAAATCCGCAAGACGGAGGAGCGGGCGAAGACGAATCTTCTCACGAAACAGAAATATTCCTTCGACAGCAACGGCAAGCTGGCCAACTGCGAGAGCCGGGACGCCAGCATCTGCGAGATTTTTATCGTCGAGGGAGACTCCGCCGGCGGCTCCGCAAAAACTGCCCGTGACCGCAACTTTCAGGCTATCCTGCCGATACGCGGCAAGATTCTGAATGTCGAGAAGGCCAGCATTGACAAGGTGCTCGCGAATGCGGAGATCAAGACCATGATCAATGCGTTCGGCTGCGGCTTTTCCGAAGGGTATGGAAATGATTTTGATATTTCCAAGCTGCGCTATGACAAAATTGTGATTATGACGGATGCCGATGTCGACGGCGCGCATATCAGCACGCTGCTTCTGACACTGTTTTATCGGTTCATGCCGGAGCTGATTTACGAGGGGCATGTCTATATCGCCATGCCGCCGCTGTATAAGGTGATTCCATCGAAAGGGAAGGAGCAGTACCTTTACGATGACAAGGCACTGGAAAAATACCGCAGGACGCACAAGGCGCCGTTTACCCTGCAGCGCTACAAGGGCCTGGGCGAGATGGATGCCAGCCAGCTCTGGGAGACGACGCTGAATCCGGAGACCCGCGTGATGCAGCGCGTGGAGATCGAGGACGCCCGCATTGCTTCCTCCGTGACCGCGATGCTGATGGGCACCGAGGTGCCGCCGCGCAAGCAGTTCATCTACGAGCACGCGCAGGACGCGCTGCTGGATGTGTGAAAACAGTGAGCCAAGTGCACAGCCAGACATGCTTGCATGTCAGGCTGTGGATTTGGCGAACGTCCATCATGAACAACGAAGCACGATAGTGCGAAGTTGTGAATGAGGGCGGATGCGAGAGCTGCAACGCAGCGGAGCAGCCGGTTTTCACATTCATACATCAATTGTAATTTTGGCAATAAGAAACGCAGGAGGATTTCATGGAACAGGAAGAACGCATCATCGGAGCGGAGTACTCCGAGGTTATGCAGAAATCATACATTGATTACGCGATGAGCGTGATCATTTCCCGCGCGCTGCCGGATGTGCGCGACGGACTGAAGCCGGTGCAGCGGCGGACGCTGTACGACATGTACGAACTGGGGATCCGTTATGACCGGCCTTACAGAAAATGTGCACGTATTGTCGGCGACACGATGGGTAAATATCACCCGCACGGCGACGCGTCCATCTATGACGCCCTGGTCGTGATGGCGCAGGATTTCAAAAAAGGACAGGCGCTTGTGGACGGGCACGGAAATTTTGGCTCGATTGAAGGCGACGGCGCGGCGGCCATGCGATATACCGAGGCACGGCTGCAGAAGATTACGCAGGTCGCGTTTCTGGCCGACCTGGACAAGGACGTGGTCGACTTCGGACCGAATTTTGACGAGACGGAAAAGGAGCCGCTCGTGCTTCCAGTGCGGATTCCGAACCTGCTCGTAAACGGGTCGGACGGCATCGCGGTTGGCATGGTGACGAGCATTCCCCCGCACAACCTTGCGGAGGTGATCGACGCGGTCAAGGCGCTGATTAAAAACAATAAGCTGACCAATGCGGATCTGATGAAATACATCAAGGGCCCGGATTTTCCGACCGGCGGCCTGGTCGTCAACCAGGACGAGCTGCTGCAGATTTACGAGACCGGCCAGGGAAAAATCCGCCTGCGCGGGCGTGTGGAGGTGGAGAAGGCCAAGGGCGGCAGGGAACGTCTGGTCATCACCGAGATTCCCTATACCATGATCGGGGCGAACATCGGCAAATTTTTAAACGAGGTCGCCACTTTGGTGGAGACGAGAAAGACCAATGATATTATCGATATTTCCAACCAGTCCTCGAAGGAGGGCATCCGCATTGTACTGGAACTGCGCCGGGGAGCCGATACGGAGAAGCTGAAAAATCTTCTTTATAAAAAGACCCGTCTGCAGGATACCTTCGGCGTCAATATGCTGGCGGTCGCGGACGGCAGACCGGAGACCTTAAGCCTGCGGAAGATTCTGGAGTACAATATCGACTTCCAGTTTGAGCTGACGACGCGCAAATACAAAAACCTGCTTGATAAGGAAGAAAAGAAGAGCGAGATTCAGGAGGGCCTGATCCGCGCCTGCGATGTGATTGACCTGATTATCGAGATTTTGAGGGGAAGCCGCAGCCGCGACCAGGTGAAGGACTGCCTGGTGAACGGTGTGACGGAAGGGATTCGTTTTAAGACAGAAAAATCACGCAAAATGGCCGCGAAGCTGAATTTCACGGAAGCACAGGCAAACGCGATCCTGGACATGCGTCTTTATCGACTGATCGGTCTGGAGATCGAGGTGCTGATGGCAGAACATGAGGAGACCCTGAAAAACATTGCTTCGTACAAGGATATTCTCAATAATTATGACTCCATGGCGAAGGTGATCATCAAAGAACTGGACGCTTTCAAAAAGGAATTCGGCCGCCCGAGGCGCACCGCGATCGAAAACGCGGAGGAGATTGTCATCGAAGAGACGCCCATCGAGGAGCTGCCGGTGGTCTTTTTGATGGACCGCTTCGGCTATGTGCGCTCCATGGATGAGAATACCTATGAGCACAACAAGGAAGCCGCAGACCAGGAGAGCAAATATGTGCTGCACTGCCTGAACACCGACCGCATCTGCGTCTTTACCGATACCGGAAAGGTGCATCTGCTGAAAATGCAGGATGTGCCGTTTGGAAAATTCCGCGCGAAGGGGACGCCGGTCGACAACCTCTGCAATTACGACAGCGCAGAAGAGAATTTTGTCGGGGTACTTTCTCTGAACGACATCCGCGATACGGTTGTTACCTTTGTGACAAAGCAGGCCATGGTCAAGCAGGTGGCCGGGAGCGAGTTTGACACCTCCAGGCGCACGGCGGCCGCGACCAAGCTGCAGGAGGGGGACGAGGTGATCGCCGTCTATGCTGCTTCTGAGCATACGCAGATCGTGTTGGCGTCCGAGGAAGGCTATTTCCTGCGCTTTGCCGTATCCGAGATTCCGGTCAAGAAAAAGACAGCCGTGGGTGTGCGTGGAATGAAGCTTGGCGATGGAGATTCGGTCGCTGAAGTCTACTGGATCGAAAAAGGCGGGGCAAATGAGAATCATGCCGCCCAGGAGGTTTCCTATAAAGACCGCACGGTTAACCTCGCAAAGCTGCGTGTGGCTGGAAGAGATACGAAGGGAACCAAGGTCCGGAAGTAAGAAAGAATGCCTGTATAGGAATATAAAAGACAGGATTGAGTAAAACGTAAAAAATGCCTGAGCATGGGGCTCAGGCATAAATCAGAATAAGAACAGCGGCAGGATGTTTCTTGTCGCTGGCTATGTCAGGATTATGCTCATGTTCAGGATTAAGCCAGGCTCTGGAATTATGTTCAGGATAAAGGCTTTTGGCAGGAACGGTCGATCAACTTAGCGATCATTTCTGCCTGTTTTTTATCAGATTTTCATCCGCATTTCGAATCAGGACATCAGGTGCCTGCCCGGCCTCCAGCACGGAAAGCCCAAAGGAAACGGCCGCAATATGGCCGAGACTGTCAGGTTCGACAATTTTCGCTGCCTCCTTACAGATGCGCCGGCACAGCACCCTCGCCTCTTCCGGTGAAATGCTGGTGAACAGGACGCAGAATTTGCTGCCGCTGTAGCGGAAGGACAGATGCTGGCCGCATACGGAGCGGATGATATCGCTCAGCCGTCTGAGATATTCGTCGCCTGTCAGATGGCCGAGTGTATCATTGATTTCCAGCAAATGATCTGCTTCCAGCATGGCGCAGACCAGGCCGGTATCGCTTTCGTTTAAATGTGCCAGCACCTCATTCAGCGCGGTGCGGTTGTACAGGGATGTCAGCTGGTCAACAATCATACCCTGGCGGAACTGGACGCGCTCGGTCTCCTTTTTGACATTCGCGTGGCTTCGCTCTTGTACGAAATAGATCAGCACCATGCATGCGGCGTAAAACCCGGTCAGAATCATCAGAGAGAGGGCAAAATTGACGACATTATAGCTGGAATCCAGAATCAGTCCCTTTTCGGAATCCCAGTTGATCACAACATCTCCGACGATGCGGGCTGCAAACACACAGATAGCGGTCACTGTAGTCAGCAGATAATTTTCGTAAATACAGGAAAACATCAGCGGGATCGCGAACAGAAAATAGAGCGATGGGAAAATGCTGTGTATGGTAAACAGAACAAAACAGATGCCCGTCAGCCCGAGGGAAACCGTGTAGGCCTGCAGTGTCAGCCGTTTTGGATATTTTTTACGCACAAAAAGGATGATCAGAAGGATGAGTAAGTTCATCCCTGTGGGAATGACCACATATCTTCGGACATAGACAGGGGCGGACGCGCTGACCATATCCATGGCGTCCAGAATAAAAAACAGAAATACTTCCAGCAAAAAGGAGATTGCCGCCAGGCAGGCACAGATGGAGGAGTGAATGTTCAGCCAGTGCCGGTTTGTTTTTTCATATTCAGATTCAATTGACCGGATGTAGGTGTGGATCATAGTCGGTGATCTCCATTTTGGCAGGGGCAGGGATCGGAAAGAATATCCTCTGCCGGATCGTCAGGTGTCTTCCGAAAACGTTTGCGTTTTCTTTCAGTCTAGCATTTTTCCAAATCCAATACAAGAGTGAAATGAAAAAATTGTTGTGGAATGAGAATATAGGTGGTAAAATGAGAAGAACTGTAGCCAGCCAGAGATAACGTCACGCGAAAAAGCGATACACGTCTGATGCGAAACACGCTGCTTAAACGAATACGCACCTGACGAATTCTGGCATGACCCCGGGCTTTTGCTCCGATGATCTGGCAAATGACGGAGCCAGGAGCCTGCAACAAAAGAAAGGCGGGAGATTATGATTAAATTATTCGAGAACGGTGCCTGGCTGATCCGCGGCACGGAGATCATTCCGGAGGCGGATGCGGCGAAGGTGGCCTCAGTCTGCGGAAAGACGGCAGACAAAGAAGAAGACCGGAAGGGTACGATCGCGTATTCTATTCTTAAGGCGCACAACACTTCCGACGATATGTCCCATCTGAAAATCCGCTTTGACGCGTTGACTTCACACGATATTACTTTTGTCGGCATTATCCAGACCGCGAGGGCTTCCGGCATGGAAAAGTTCCCGATCCCATATGTCCTGACCAACTGCCACAATTCTCTGTGCGCGGTCGGCGGTACGATCAATGAGGATGATCACGTATTCGGCCTTTCGGCGGCGAAAAAATACGGCGGGATTTACGTGCCGCCTCATCTTGCGGTGATTCACCAGTATATGAGAGAGACGATGGCCGGCTGCGGGAAAATGATCCTGGGCTCTGATTCTCATACGCGATATGGCGCGCTGGGCACGATGGCGGTCGGCGAGGGCGGCGGCGAGCTGGTCAAGCAGCTGCTGCGTGACACGTATGATGTGGCGTACCCGGGCGTGGTGGCCATTTACCTGGATGGAAAGCCCTCACCGGGCGTAGGACCTCAGGATATTGCGCTGGCAATCATCGGCGCAGTATTTAAAAATGGCTATGTGAAAAATAAAGTCATGGAATTTGTCGGGCCGGGCGTAGCCTCAATGACGACGGATTACCGCAACGGGATCGATGTCATGACTACCGAGACCACCTGCCTTTCCTCCATCTGGCAGACAGACGAGGAGACGGAAGATTATCTGGTGCAGCATGGGCGCGGGGAGGACTACCGCGAGCTGAAGCCTGCGGATGTGGCTTATTATGACGGACTGGTTTATGTAGACTTAAGTACCGTGAAGCCGATGATCGCGCTTCCGTTCCATCCGAGCAACACCTATGAGATTGATGAGCTGCTGGCAAATCCGGGAGACATTCTGCGAGAGGTGGAAAAGAGCGCTGCGGCTCTCACTGAAAATACATCGGTAGACTTCCATCTGACGGATAAGATCGTGGACGGCAAGCTGATGGTTGAACAGGGCATCATCGCCGGCTGCGCGGGCGGCGGCTATACCAACCTGATGGAAGCGGCACGCATTTTAAAGGGTAGGAGCATCGGCAACGGCGCATTCACGCTGGCGGTTTATCCGTCCTCCCAGCCGGTATTTATGGATCTGATGGAGAAAGGCGCGCTCGCTACGCTGATGGCGGCAGGCTCCACGGTTAAGACTGCGTTCTGCGGGCCGTGCTTCGGCGCAGGCGATACGCCGGCAAACAATGCCCTGAGCATCCGCCACGCGACGAGAAACTTCCCGAACCGCGAAGGCTCTAAGCCGGGCGTCGGCCAGCTCTCTGCAGTGGCGCTGATGGACGCGCGTTCAATTGCCGCGACCGCGGCTAACGGAGGCGCACTGACCTCGGCAGAGCAGTATGCGGATTTGCTTGCGAAGAGCAGCGATGAGCCTGGGCAGGGCAGCCGCTATACCTCAGGAGCCAGCTTTGGTACCCAGAGCGCAGGCACTTTGGCTGCGGGTGCATCGGATGCAGTAAAATCCGGAGGCGGTCATCAGGTGGCGGAGTACCATTACGACGACAGCGCATACCGGGCGCGTGTCTATCAGGGCTTTGAAAAAGCCAGCCCGGATGAGGCGCTGGTCTATGGACCAAACATCAAGGACTGGCCCGAAATGGAAGCACTTGCGGACAGCATTCTGCTGCGCGTATGCTCGAAAATCATGGATAAGGTGACGACGACGGACGAGCTGATTCCTTCCGGAGAGACTTCTTCCTACCGCTCAAATCCGCTGGGACTGGCAGAGTTTACCCTCTCCAGACGTGACCCGGCGTATGTGGGCAAGGCAAAAGAAGTTGACCGTCTGGAGCGGATTCGTCTTTCCTCCGGGATGGCCGCCGCGGCAGAGCGGGACGAAACACTTGCCGCTGCGCTGGCAAAGGTGCGGGAGATCGCTCCGGATGCGGATCAGGAGAGCATCGAGATCGGCAGCATGATTTATTGTGTAAAGCCAGGCGACGGCTCTGCCAGAGAGCAGGCCGCGAGCTGCCAGAGAGTGCTCGGCGGACTGGCGAATATCTGCAGCGAATACGCGACTAAGCGGTACCGTTCCAATGTCATGAACTGGAGCATGCTTCCATTCCAGATGGAGGGAGAGCCGGACTTCGCGGTCGGCGACTACATCTACGTGCCGGATGTGAAGAAAGCTCTGGAAGGCGATATGAAGGACATTCCGGCGTATGTGATTCACGCAGGGACACAGGAGCCGGCGAAAGAGATGACTCTGTACATTACGGATATGACTGAAAATGAAAAAGAGATCGTCAAAGCGGGCTGTCTGATCAATTTCAACCGGAACCGGATGAAGCTGCAGAAATAAGTATCGGGCCGGAAGAAGCGATTTTCGTGAAAAGTAATAGATATCGATAGTAGAGAGAGGACAACAAAAACATGCAGGGAAGAACACACAACTGCGGAGAATTAAGACTTGCCGATGCCGGTAAAAAAGTGAAGCTGGCCGGCTGGTTTGAGAACCTCCGTAAGGTAAGCAAAAATCTGGGATTTCTGGTTTTGAGAGATTTTTATGGGACGACCCAGGTCGTCGTGGAGACGGAGGAGATCATGGAACAGCTGTCCGGGCTGAACTATGAGTCGACGATTTCCGTCGAAGGGACGGTGCGCGAGCGCAGCAGTAAAAATGACAAGCTTCCGACCGGTGAGATTGAGGTCGTGCCGGAAAAGGTGGAGCTGCTTGGCAGATGTCGCTACAATGAGCTGCCGTTCCAGATCAACCATTCCAAAGACGCGGATGAAAATCTCCGCCTGAAATACCGCTATCTGGATCTGCGCAATCCGGCGGTAAAGGATAAAATTATACTGAGAAGCAAGATTGTAGCGGATCTGCGTCAGAGCATGATCGCGCATGATTTCCTGGAGATTACGACGCCGATCCTGACCTGCTCCTCTCCGGAGGGCGCACGCGACTATCTGGTGCCGTCCAGAAACCACCCGGGCAAGTTTTACGCGCTGCCGCAGGCTCCTCAGCAGTTCAAGCAGCTTCTGATGGCTTCCGGATTTGACCGTTATTTCCAGATCGCGCCCTGCTTCCGTGATGAGGACGCGCGCGCGGACCGCTCTCCGGGTGAATTCTATCAGCTGGACATGGAGATGGCCTTCGCAGATCAGGAGGACGTGTTCACTGTTCTCGAGGATGTGCTTCCGCCCATCTTTTCCAAATATGGGATTTACAAGTCTGCTTCTAAGCCTCCGTTCCAGCGGATTGCTTATCTGGACGCGATGGACCGCTACGGCACGGACAAGCCGGATCTGCGGATTCATCTGGAGGTGCAGGACGCGACCGTCGCATTGGAGGACTGTGGTTTCGGACCGTTTGCGGGGCAGACGGTCAAGGCAGTCGTGGCGCCGTCTTTTACCGGCACCAGAAAGGTGATTGACAAGCTGTGCGCGGACGCTGAGGTACAGAGCGGGCAGAAGGCGTACTGGTTCCGCCTTGACGAGCAGGGCGAGGTCGTCGGCGGGATCTCCAAGTTTGTCAAAGAGAGAAAAGACGCTGTGGCAGCTGCACTTGGCCTGAAGCCGGGAGATTTTGTGGCTCTGAGCGCCGGAAGCCTTAAAAACGCGCAGAAGGGCGCAGGCGTGCTGCTGAAAATGATCGGCACCCGCTTCGATGGCTATATGGATAAGGAAAGCTATGAATTCTGCTGGATTGTTGATTTTCCGATGTATGAGATCGGCGAAGAATCCGGCGAGCTGGAATTCTGCCACAACCCCTTCTCCATGCCGCAGGGCGGGCTGGCCGCGCTGGAAGAGGCCTCCAAAAGTCAGGAGAAGGCGCTGGAAATCCTTGCTTACCAGTACGACCTCGTGTGCAACGGCGTAGAGCTTTCCTCCGGTGCCGTCCGGAACCATGATCCGGAGATCATGATCAAGGCATTCAATATCGTCGGTCTCGGTGAAGAGGACGTAAAGGCAAAATTCCCCGCAATGTACAACGCGTTCTGTTATGGTGCGCCGCCTCACGCAGGCATCGCGCCGGGCGTAGACCGTATGGTTATGCTGATTGCCGGAGAAGAGAGCATTCGCGAGATCATCCCCTTCCCGATGAACAAAAACGCGCAGGACGTGATGATGGGCGCACCGGCCGAGGTGGAAGAGAAGCAGCTCCGGGATGTGCACATCCAGATCGTGAAGGATGAGAAAAAGGCGTAATACGGGATTTCACATGAGTCTGGTGACGGCTTGGGCCGCAATCGATCTCATATGCTTTCCTCGCATTTTATAGTGGAAAGCTTTCTTTTCACACAGAAAATTTGCATTTCCTGTAAAAAACATCGAAGAAAATCCCCGGTTGAGATAGACCGGGGACTTTCTATGTATACGGCCGGGCAAGGAAATTTTATACCATTTTTGCTCTGCTCCAGTTTTTTTCATTCCCGTGAAGCAAATCCTGCTGCTGGGGACTCTATGACGCCTCGTCCAGAATATCCTTCAGTTCATTGATCATTTCTTCATCCTTCAGCCGGAATTTTACCTCTACCCGGCGGGAGGCGTCGGCGTTTTCTGTACCGTCTTCGTTATAAACAGGATCTGCCCACGAATGCCCGTTGACGGAAAGCTTCTCCTGCAGAGCTTCCATGTCTTCTGTCGAGATCGAACTTCCCGCCAGTGAGAGCAGGTACTCCGCGACGGCGAGCGCACGCTCCTGAGAAAGCTGCAGATTGTAAAAATAGCTGCCGGAGGTGTCTGTATAGCCGTCGATGCGGATCTCCGCGAGATAATCCACGTATTCCTCGGAGAGCAGCACCGAGCAGTAGGTTGGAAGCAGTTCGCCGAGCAGTGCGCTGCCTTCTTCTGTCAGAATATTTTCGTTGTAACCAAACAGGACGCTGGAATCGAGGACAATCGATCCATCCTCATCGATGGTGACGCTTAGGTTCTGCGCGGTAAACTCTGCTTTCAGCGCCGCGACCAGGTCGGCCTTGACGCCGATGATCTGCTCGATCTTTTCCTGCTGGGCGGCCAGCAGAGCCTCCTGCTCCTCAATGCTGGACTGCTGTGCAGCCAGTAAGGCTTCCTGCTCATCGAGGCTCGCCTGCTGGGAAGCGACCAGAGCCGCCTGCTCTTCCAGCTCTGACTCCTGCTCGGCCATCAGGGCTTCCTGCTCATCGAGGCTTGCCTGCTGAGAGGCAACCAGGGCGGCCTGTTCTTCCAGCTCGGATTCCTGTTCAGCCATCAGGGCGCTCTGCACATCGAGACTTTCCTGCTGGGAAGCCAGCAGAGCCGCCTGCTCATTCAGCTCCGACTCCTGCTCAAGAAGCAGGGCCTCCTTTTCATCCAGCTCGGCCTGTAAAAGACTTTGTTCTTCGGCATGCGCGGACTCTTCATCCAGACGGTCCTGGTAGTTTTTCTGTGCCTGCATGAAAGAGATGCACATCACGAGCAAAAACAGCAGCAGAAGCCCCGCCATCATATCCGAATAGGAACGCCAGACGTTGTGGCGCTCATAGGTTTTCTTTCGTCTTGCCTTCATGCTGCATCACCCCTTGCTTTTCCGACGGAACAGGACAGGCTGTGACACCAGCTCTTCCAGATGATCGAGCCTTTCCGTCAGATCTTTCATAAAGGATTCATCCATGGCGGAAGCGGCGGCCTCGCCTCTCATCTGCAGTACCGCGTCCAGTTTTGCGGAAAGCGAGGAGAGCTCCCGGCGGATGTCCGCAGAAGACTGTACCGGCCCCATCTGGGCGATTTCGTCGGCATAAGCTTCTATTTTTTCACTGTACTGCTCCCAGATTTCAGAGAATTTCTCAATAGACTGGTACATGAAGCGGATGTATTCCTGGTAAGTCGCCTTCTGCTCCTCACTGATCCGCAGGGAGTCCTCCTGCGCATGCGCAAGGCTGGTCAGCATCTGTTCACTGACAGTACCGGTGGTTTCACTGCGGCGCTGAAGGTCAGAGAGCATTTTCTGCTGCTTTTCCATCGAAGCGTTCAGGAAGGCAAGATAGTCCGCCTGAGACTGTGAAAGCTGCTTCTGGATCTGCGCGGATGTCTGCCGGATGCCTGCGATGGAAGAATCCGCGAGATCCGTGTAGCTGGACATGGTTTTTTCCACCTGCCCCTGCAGGTCGGCCCAGGATTGCCCCAGCCGGTCCAGAGAACGATCCAGAAAATCGGTGTAGGATTCCTGCGCGCGCTGGAGCTGCCGGGAGGACTGCGCGATCTGAGAGAGAGAAGCGTCCAGATCAGCCCTGGTTTCCTGGATCACACCCTGGCAGATACGTGAGACGGCCTCCTCCTGGCTGGCAGTGAAACGGTCTACGATCTGATAAATCGCGTTTGTCATCTGAGAAAAGGCCGGCGTAATGGACTGCTCAAAGCTTTTTGTCATTTGCTCCACGAAAATCTGAGTCAGATCATTGGTCAGCTCTTCCTGGCTCTTTTTCTGTTCCAGCAGGCGTGAGGCGGAGTCCACCTCGTGACTGGGCCGAACATACAGATAAAATGTGTCTATAAAAAGCTCCAGATTGTTTGACATTTCAGAGAGCTCGCTGCGCAGATTAAAAGAAAACGGCAGCGACAGCGCGAGACCGTAGATGGAGGTGACAAAGGCGACCTTGATGCCGTCAATCAGCGGCGAAACGGAGTCTGCCATCTGTTCATAGCCGGACGGGTCAAAGCTGCGCAGTCCAAGAACCAGGCCAATAAACGTACCCAGGATACCGAGACTGGCCAGAATATCCGGTACCAGCTCCAGCAGCGAGCGGTGTATGTGCGTCTCAATCACGTCTTCATTGATAAAATCACTGATATCACAGGAACCGTCCGGATTTTTGGTGACGAGATCGCAATACTCACCATAGCATTTATCCAGAAAATCATTGTTAAAAAGATGTTCCTTTAGAATCACATCTGAATCTGCACCGGCTGTGCGGATCTGCTCGGCCGTCAAAGCCAGACTTTTGCTGATCCGGACAAGCCGCAGTAGACAGGTGAAAAACGAAGCACCGATCGCGAGCAGCATGACGGCGAGAAACGAAAAATTGATCACCAGCGACGCTGTGTCTACATCGCGGCTGATGTAAGTAATGAATACGCAGATGGCAATGGCCAGAGCTGCCGTGGCTACAGAAATGAATCTTCTGGCGTACAAAAAAATCCCCCCTTATCTGATAAAAATCCCCTTTTCCTGGTGTCAGGACCGGGCTGGAGTGTGCTGCAGGAGTCCGGCCCGGTTTTGCGCATAAAGTCCGGCCTGGCGTATAATAAAATAGCGTCTGTCCATAGCTTCTTTTGCACAGAATCACAGCCAGTATAATGAAAATAAAGAAAAAAGTAAAGCCAGATTGGACAACCTTAAGAAAAAAATAAAGAGCCTTTGCTTCAAAGAAATAATCTTTAGCCTTGCATGGATGAATTCTGACGTGTATAATCGGAACATGTGAACAGAAAGCCGCAAGGCAATCGAAAGAAAAGAGGCAAAAGAGAATGATCAAACAAGTGGTAGCATTTGTAGAAAATCAGAAAGGAATTATGTGGCAGATGACTGCGGCATTGCGCAAAGACGGCATCCGCATCTGCGGGATGTCGACGGTGGACTCGCCGGAGTTCGGAATTGTCCGTATGATCGTGGACCAGCCGGAGAACGCGATCGCCTGCCTTACAAAGATGGGGGTTGTTGTAAAAGCGTGTGAAGTGATCGCGGTTGCGCTTTCAGAGAGAGAAGAGATGGAGGATGTTCTGCAGGTGGTTCAGGATGGGAATGTGAACCTCAATTATTTTTATTCTTCCTTTGGCAGCAGCATGGAAAGTCCGCTTCTGATTCTGAATGCCGCGGATATGGACGAAACAGAGGCCATGCTTTTGGGGCATGGATTTGCCTGCCTGAATACGGCAGGCTGATCGTTGACCAGGGCAGTAAAAGCAGTAAAAAGAGATAAAAGGGGATAAAAGGAAAAAGGGGAAAACAAAAGATACATGAGAGAAGAAAAAGCATTTTTTTCACAGAAATGGAAAAGAGCGTTGGCGATTGTCTTTTGCGGCATCGCCGTCCTGGGAGCGAGCGGGTGCTCCAGAAGCGTGCTGAATTATCAGATTTCAGAAAGCATTGGCACTCTGGGTGAATACGACAACAATGAGCCGGTCGAGACGCCCAAAATGCAGGCGGAGAGGGAGATCGAGGAATCAGAGGCAGCGCTGGAAGAAGCGCGTCTTGCGGTACTGGAGCAGGCGGCCGCGCTCGCGGAGGGCTATTTTTACGAGGAGGCCATCAGCCTGCTTGAGGAAACCGAATCTCTGGCCGGGGATTCCCGCGCCGAAGAGGCGATCGAAGAATATCAGTCAGCGATTTATGCCCTGGTGATTTATGACGGAGATGTGCTCCATCTCAATTTCCCTAATCTGGTCGCGGATACCAGCCTGGCTTTTGACGGGGATTCTTACGCGCAGACCTACAGCCAGAATCTGATTACTCTCAGTGAATTTGAAGGGATTCTGGAACAGCTTTACGCGAATGATTATATTTTAATTGATATCCATTCACTGGCGGAGGAGACGGACGATGGTTTCGGGGACATTACTCTGACGGCGGCCACGCTCACGCTGCCGGACGGAAAAAAACCGCTTGTTCTTTCTGTAGAAAATCTGAATTATGCCATTGCCCGTGCCGGAGACGGTATCGCGACCCGGCTTGCGTTAGATGAAGAAGGTGAGGTGGCTGCAGTGTATACGGATGCTTCGGGGGTTACCAGGACGGGAGCCTATGATGTCGTCCCGGTGCTGGAGCAGTTTATCGAGGAACATCCGGACTTTTCCTATCGGGGAGCGCGGGGGATCATCGGCCTCTCTGGTGAAGACGGAGCTTTTGGCTACGAAATCGAAGAAGGCAGCGATGATAATTACGCGGAAAACGCGCAGACGGTGGCGCAGATCGCCGCGAAACTCAAAGAAGACGGCTGGACGTTTGCCACAGAAGGGTACAGTTATTCTTATATGAGTGACCTGACCTATGACGCGCTCGTGGCAGACATCACACAGTGGGAGGAAACCATCGGAGAACTGGTCGGAGACTGCGACACTCTGATCTATCCCTACGGCTCAGAAGTCGAATACACCTCTGAAAAATCCGTCTGGCTGACCGGAGCTGGCTATTGTTATCTGGTCGGACTGTGGGCCTCCGATGATTACCTGGCCGTCACGCAGACTTATCTTCGCCAGACCAGACGGGCAATCACAGGCTATCTGCTGGAAAATTACGCGGATTATTATACATCATTTTTTAATGTTTCGGAGATACTGGACAGTGCCAGATAGAGGTATATTATTAAAAAAATGTGACCTGATTGCGCAGGGCAGGCGAATTTTATTAAAAAAATATGACAACTTTAGTTAAAAAACTGTGATAACTCTTGCCATTTTAAGATTCTGGTGGTATCATTCTAAAACGAGTGGCCAAAACGACATACATTGTTTCTGGCTAAACGGACGCAGACAGAGAGTATAATTAATGGAGGGAAAACTTTATGATGAACAAAAGCAAAAGATGGCTGCTGGCGCTTTTGATGTGTTCCGGAATGGCACTGGCATTGACCGGCTGCGATCAGCTGAAGAAGCCGGAAGAGACCGAGACGGAGACCCAGAGTGAGACTGTGACGGAGAGTGAGACCGAGACGGAGACTCAGACCGAGACCGAGACGGAGACCGAGACAGAGACGGAAACAGAGACCGAGACACAGCCGCAGACCTTTACGCTGGATACCACCGTGGATGAGGAGACCGCTTCCCTGACAGAATATAGTACGATTCATATCATGTATGCTCTGGATGATCTGAATGTCAGAGAACAGCCGGGGACTACAGATGAATGCGAGATTTTCTACAGCTACACGACCGGCGACCAGATCAGCGTGGTAGGGGAGACATCCAACTGGTATATGGTATCAGTCGACGGTTATGAGTCTAAGGGCTATGTCTACAAAGAGTATGTAGGCGAGAGCGCGGATGAGAGCACATCTGATTCTGCCGGTACAGATACATCGTCAGATTCCGCGGACGCGTCGGCGGAGACCGCTGTGGCTGATACGAGCACAGCCGGCACGGATACCTCCTCTGTTGACCTGGAGTACGGAGTGGAGAGTTACGCGGAGGCTTTCACGATCGTAGCGACTGCCGGAGCGAATATGCGCTCAGAGCCTTCACAGGACAGCGAAATTATCGGTACCATAGCGTCTGATACACAGGTCACAGCGATCGGCTATACTGACCGCTGGTACAAGATCAGCTACAATGGAACCGTTGGCTATGTAAATAAAAACCTTTTCAGCGCAGAGTAAAAAAGAAGTGTCACAGCCCGTTTCGGCAGTTCGAAACGGGCTGTTTTCGGTGAATGAGAATCTCTTTGAGCATATCGGCGATTACATTCCTGTGGCATATCGTGACGATCCTGTCTTTGATAATGATCTTTTTTGATAATGATCTTTGTTTGATATTGTTCATAAAAAAACATGACTTGTTCACACCGGCAACCTATTGGAAGAATATTCTGTTACAGGTTTCTGACATGAAGTGAGTGTCATTGATACCTGAGAACTTTATGAAGAATACATACGAGGAGGCAGCATATGAGCGGGGAATGGAACCGGTTAAACCGGCAGCTCCAGAGAGAAAGAAGGGTGAGAGTCATGCGCGTCCGCGCCGGCATTGGCGTGGCAGCGGTACTCCTTCTGCTGGGAGGAATCTTTTTAATCGCGCGAAAGATTACAAACTCTGGAGTAGACTCACCTGATGTCCTCCAAAATGAGTCTGAAGAGGAAATTTTAGAGACCTCGGAAACGGATCTGGCGACGGACGAGACCGGGACTGACTCCGAAGAAGAACTTCTGGCGGCGGTTACTGTAGATTATGATGAACTTTCAGGCGAGATCGAAGAAATCCTTTCGGGAGATTCCATTTCCGGCGACTGGAGCGTCTATCTGAAAAATCTGGATACCGGCGAATCTCTGCTTATTAACGATGAAAGCATGTACGCGGCAAGCCTGATTAAGCTTTTTGTCATGCAGTCCAGCTACGAATATCTGGATGATCTGGTCGCGAATTACTGCGCGATCAACAACGCGAGTGAGGAAACTGCCCTCAGCACCATCAAGGACCGCCTCTACACCATGATTGTCTACTCGCGGAATGAATCTTACAACGAGCTGGTCCGCCTGCACAGCAGCAGCGGGAGCTTTACATCCGGTTGCAGACTGGTCAATTCTTTTATCGCTGAATGCGGATATTCTGCGACGGGTATTTATTCGACGCTGCATCCGTCGGACTCCAGTTTTGAGACGACTGGAGAGGGCATCAATCACACGACAGCCAGGGACTGCGGTGAACTGTTAGAATCCATCTATTACAGGACCTGTGTATCGGAGGAGGCGTCAGAGGAGATGCTCAGTTATCTGCTGCAGCAGGATACGACTACCAAAATCCCGGCGGGGGTGCCTGACGGCAGCGCTAAAGAATAAAAACTTTTCGCGATAAAAATGCTTGTATTTTCCCACA
>JAJBVE010000070.1 GCA_020859995.1 Clostridiales bacterium | reverse complement strand
GTTCGCCCGCTGCGTCGCCATCCGGCAGATCGCCGCTCGGAAGTTCGCCCGCTGCATCGCCGTCCGGCAGGTCGCCGCTCGGAAGCTCGCCGGTTGTATCACCGTCCGGCAGTTCGCCATTCACGAGATCAGCAGCGTCAGATGAATCATCAGAAGCCGTGCTGTCATTTCCTGAAGCTTCAGTGTTTGTATCCGCGCTTTCTGCGTCCGCATCATCCGGGAGTGTCCCGTCTGTCATGCCGCCCATATTACCGCGTCCGCCGCCATTGCCGCCGCGCATACCGCCAGCGCTGTCACCGTCTGTCAAGTCACCCATTTCAGAAAGGTCACCCATCTCGGACAGATCCATGTCGCCAAAGTTACCCTTCTCTGCGAAATCCGCCGCGCCGTTCATACCGCTCGGCAGGTCGCCCATGCCGCCCATGCCGGTGCTGCTCGATGCGGCATAACGTCCCTCTATGAACGCGGTTGCCTTGTCTTCAGTCGTCATGGCCGCGACTTCCTCATCGCTGAGCGCGTTGCCGTCCGCATCAAACCAGGTCCAGCCGTCCGCATAGTCCAGATTATCGAGATACCACTGCAGATTTGAGGTAAACTCCGCCAGATAGAGATCCAGATAGGTGCCGTAGTAGCCGTTAGTCTCCGGATACGCATCCAGGTCATATTCAATCGTAAGAGCGATGGTGTCATCCTGATCACCGTCGCCATTCAGGTCAAATCCGACCGCGGATTCTTCCACAGACAGGTTCTGCTCGTTGATATATTCCATGTAAGCTTCCGACAGATAAGCAGCGAGCTGCTCCTGGAAGGAAGAGCTGAAGCTGTAGGTCGTATCCATGTAATATTCAAACGCCATCGCCATGTCGCCCTCATACAGAGAGGTGATCGCGCTGTACGCGACACAGCCCCACGCACCATCTGAGATTTCATAATCCACGCCGTCGATTGTCACCGTGGTAGAGTAGCTGCCGTCTTCGAGACGGTAAACGCCGACCGCACCGGCCTCGATCTGATAGTCATAAAAATCAGAATTATTGGAGGTCGCCGCAAACATGGTCGCGTGAGCGCCGCCGCCTGAGCCGCCGGTTGAAACAAAATAATCGACGCTGCCCGGCAGGTTGCCCAGCAGGATATTGTATTTCACATAGCGTGTCGCGGCCTTCTGGTCAGCCAGACAGGACGGCGCGTCGCCGGTATAATACGTATTGCCATCTTCATCCGTGGCGGTGTCCTGCTTTCCGCGGTTGCCGCAGGCAACATTGATGTAGCCTTCCGCCGCATAGGTGGTGGCAGCGGTGGAATTGTTGGAAGAGCTGTAGCCCGCCGCTCCGGTATTTAAGATGACCGGCGCGGTAGCCGCCGTATAGGTCTGTCCATTGGTGCTCACAATTTCTGCCTCATAATCGATGACGAGCGAACCATTGACGGATGTCGAACCAGATTCGGCAACAGATTCCGCTGTCACATTCGCTTCGCCGTCGCCGTCGGTGTCAATACCTGTCACATATGCGCCCGGTACGCACACCGACACGCCCTGCTCATCCGGCAACTCCGGATAGGCGACTGCTGAAACAATGGAAAGCACCCATGCGTCCGCGCTCTCCTGATATGTCCAGGTCTGATCCTCGTTGTTTGCGAGGTTCAGCGTGGACTCGATATACCCCTGGTCGGAGACAGCGGTAGTAACATCCGTATCCGAAGCTGTGTCGTCTGATTCTTCCGCGCTGCTGCTCATCGGCGCGGCCAGACCTGACAGGCAGAGCGTGCCCGCCAGAAGGATCGACAGCCATTTTTTCTTCATAGAAAAATCCCCCTTCTATTTTGATAGAGATATCCTGCGTTTGAGTTTGACGCAGGATGTGCTAACTAACCTATCAGGAAAAGCCCGCTAGCGCACTTTTCTTCTGATATGTTAAATTACAGAAGATATATTACCACGAAAAGATTGAAAGAAAATTGAATGTTGCTGGAAAAATGAAAAAGGACAGGGGGAGTTTTCGCACTTTGTCCGCTGGAAATTTTTGCTGTTAAAGAGTGATTTGAGAATATCTCGTCCAAGAAGTTCGGCAGTTTCGATCCATTCAGAAATGATCGCCTGCGCATTTTCAACTGCTACCTGCGACGTTTTACCGTCAGCCATACAGCTTGGCAGATCTGGAACAACCACAATATAACAATTATCGTCTTCCGACCATGAAACAATCATAGAATATTTTGCCATTGCTAATTCCTCCTCCGGTGATGTTTGGAGGAGCGCCCGCTCATTACAAACTGAGATGCCATAAAAAAGTGCTGAGCAATCTGGTCGACGCATTTGGCGCCCGCTTTAGTGTTTACATGAGTCAGGGCGCGGAGGCAGAGGACAGCTTTCTGGTCTATGTATCCGCATCGGAGGAAGGGATCATTTCCTTCTGTCTGCAGTATGGGGAACACTGCCAACTGTTGGACGCGCCACAGGTCGAGGAGAAGATCTGCGCGAAGCTGGACGCCATACTCGAAAAATATTCGAAAGCTTTTTTCACACATCCTCAGAGCAAACTTTTTGGCACTGTACAGAGCTATCTGGACATTCTTAGAAAATACAAAATCGTTCCCATCCTCATGGGGATTAAATTCACAGAGGCTATGGCGTGATCTCTATTTGATTTTCCGAAATTTTCAAAAAACCTTGCTGAATTTTAGCGGTTAGCTCTTGCCCCCCCGAGCTTTTTTGATACAATGACAGCAGATTGGCTGAAAGCAGCGGAAGAATGCAATTGGGATTTAGAAAAGGGAGTGATGCCGTTAGGGGATAGTTATGCTCATTTGGATGAAATATCTATGAAAACTGAACCATCCAAAAGTATTTGATTTGAATTATAGAACTTATCGGAAGATGCAGAGCAGATTCCGATAAAAGCCTGTGCTAGCAGGCGAAAATCTGATTACAGGAGGGACCGTTCAAATGAAAAACGGAAATTGGAAAAAGTACTTTTTATTATTGGCAGCTGCTACGTTTATGTCATTCATCCCGATAACCGCCACTCAGGCGGCGGGCATCCCCAGCGATGCAGGAACATATAACGGGCATTACTATTATGTTTATCCCAGCGGGACGGTATCGACCTACGAGGAAGCCGAGAACTATTGCAAAGCTTTGGGCGGACATCTGGCGACGATCAGCTCCGCAAAGGAAAATTCTTTCCTGTACAGCTATATCGTAAGCTGCGGGTATACGAGTGCTTTTTTTGGATATTCGGATGCAGAAACGGAGGGAGTCTGGAAATGGTGTACCAGTGAAAGCATTTCTTATACAAACTGGCATTCCGGGGAGCCGAGCTCTGGAAACTCCAGCGAGGATTACGCCAAGTTCTACTGGAAGTATACAGATGGGAGCTGGAATGATAGTGATTTTAGATGGAGTGCGCTTAATGATGAAGGTGCTTTTATCTGTGAATGGGATTATGAATTGAAATTGAGCGATACGAAGCTCGTCCTGGATTCCGGGGACAGCGTATACGTCACCTATGCCGTTACTCTTGGCGGAAAAACCGTCAGTGCCAGCGCCACATGGAAATCCAGCGACACATCCGTCGCAAAGGTGTCTTCTAAAGGAAAGATCGTAGCCGTCGGAGCCGGTACCTGCAAAATCACTTGTAAAGCAAAGGGAGTTAGCAAAAGTATCCGTATTATCGTGAATCCAAAGAAGGTGTCGTCAATTTCCACTCTTTCTAAGACAAAGACGAAAGTGCAATTGAAATGGAAAGCGCAGAGTGGAGTCACAAAATATGTGATTTACATGTATGATAAAGACCTGGAAGAATATACAGTAGTGAAGTCGGTAAACGGCTCTCTAAATTCCGCAACAATCAGCGGACTGAAAAAAGGAACCACTTATAAATTTAAAATCAGGGCTTATGTGAAATACAACTCGAAAAAATATTATGGCGCATACAGTACCGTTTATAAAGTAACTACGAAAAAGTAAGAAATATACGTTCAGTATGGAATCCATAATAGTACGGCAGCTTACAAATCGCGAAAAATGAAATTAAGGGCGACATCGTATAGGTTCGGGCTATATGTGTGCCAGAACAAACACATTACAAAAGGGGTTGCCCTGGGCGCGGTAAAGGGATGATCCGCCATCAGCGGCAGCAGCATCAGTAAAAAAGAAACCTTCACTGAAAAAAGGAACTGAAATCTGGGTTCCTTTTTTTGTATGATAATACTATGAGATCGAAATGTGCGTGGCTCCGCAGATGGTATCTTATGGATAAGCAAGCTGCAGAAGGCGCTTATTCGAAAATTATGAAGATAAGGAGACAGAATTTATGAGAACACACTGCTATATCACCAACGAGGCAAAAAAAGAATACTGAAAAGAAGTGAGTTTATCTGCGGGAGAATATCAGGACCGCATGCATGTGGTGAACCTGTACCCGGGATTTCAGCGGCAGACCATAGAGGGCTTCGGCGGCGCGTTTACGGAGGCGGCTGCCTGCACATTCGCGAAGCTTCCGGCGGACGCGCAGGAGGAAGTGCTGGAGGCGTATTTTGGAGAAAGCGGCCTCCGCTACAATATGGGGCGTTGTACGATTCACAGCTGCGATTTTGGTCTGGGAAATTTACATATGTGCAGGAGGGCGACGAGACGCTTAGGACATTTAGCATTGAGCATGACAGAAGCCAGATCCTGCCCCTGATAAAGAGGGCGATGGAAAAAACGTCAGAGGAGCTGCATTTTCTGGCATTCCTCTGGTCGCCGCCCGCGTATATGAAGACGAATGGCGAGATGAACCATGGCGGCAAGCTGAAAGAGGAGTACCGTACTCTCTGGGCCGACTATGTGGCACGGTTTCTTCGGACCTACCTTGACGAAGGCGTTGTCGTGAGCTATATTACAGTACAAAACGAGCCGGAGGCCGTGCAGACCTGAGATTCCTGCATATATACGGCGGCTGAGGAGGGCGCGTTTGCCGCGGAGTATCTCGCACCTGCGCTTCGAAAAGCGGGGTTGTCAGATGTCGGCATTTTATCTGGGATCACAATAAGGAAGCGGCTTTTGAAAGAGCGGATGGGACACTGTCTGTTCCGGGTGCAAAGGAAGCGGCAGAGGGAGTTGCCGTACACTGGTATACCGGCGATCATTTTGACGCGCTGCGCCTGATCCATGAAAAATATCCGGACAAGAGACTGTTTTTTACGGAGGGCTGCGTGGAGTATTCTCGCTTCGCGGATTCCGACGAAGTACAGAAAGCCGAGATGTACGCGCATGACATGGCGGGCAATTTAAGTGCCGGAGTGGAGGCTGAACTAGACTGGAATCTCATCCTCGATGAGAATGGCGATCCCAACAATGTCGGAAATTACTGTGCTGCGCCGATCATGTGCGATATCGGTTCCGGCGCGGTGGAAAAGCGGTTAAGCTATTATTATATCGGCCATTTCAGCCGCTACATCAGATGCGGCGCGAAGGTGATCGCCACAACCTCTTACACGGATAAAATGGATGTGGCCGCCTTTGTAAACCCGGATGGGGAGCGGGTGGCTGTCTTTTTGAATAAGTCGGACGAGGATCTGGAGATCACCCTGCGTGAGGGCGGAAGAGGGATTGCGGCGGCGCTTCCGGCACACTCCATAGCAACGGTCATAGTCAGCGGGTAAATTAGGACAAAATAAATCAGGAACTTAAGAGCAATTTCTTGCGCAAAATTTTGGTTCCGGTTTATCCGGGTCAGGACAAACTGTAAACAGGTCGCCGTAAAGGACATATGATTGCCCGCCCACATTTTTTTCAATTTTATTTCAAAAAATTTATGTTACACTGAAGAAAAATGTGGCTAATGGGGGATTTCTTGTTTAAAGGACGAGAATGGCACCCCGGCGGGGTATCAGACACGCTGTGCTTTTTGCTTTTCGCCGAAGCGCGGCGCAGGTTGAATTGCAATGGGAGGACACACATGAAGCTTCTTCTGGTAGAGGACGAAAGAAGGATGGCCGAGGCGGTGGCGGAGGTATTGCGTCAGGAGCATTACGACGTGGATGTCTGCTACGATGGAGAAAGCGGTCTGGATGCGATCTTAAGCGGCGTTTATGACGCGGTGATCCTGGATGTCATGTTGCCAAAGCGTGACGGCTTATCCGTAATCCGTGCGGTCCGCCGGGAAAACCTGCGGACACCGGTACTGATGCTGACGGTGAAGAGTGAGCTGACCGATAAGGTGAACGGGTTGGATGCCGGAGCGGATGATTATTTGACAAAACCGTTTATGGTAGAGGAATTGCTGGCGCGGGTGCGCGCACTCTGCCGGAGAAACGCGCCCGCCGCTGACGGAAGACTGTGCGCGGGGGATGTGACGCTGGATACCGGCACGGCGACCCTGGCCTGCACTTCCACCGGGCAGGAGATTCGGCTTGGCGAGAAGGAACTTCATCTGATGGAGTATCTGATCACGAAGCAGGGATCGATAGTCCCGCGGGAGAAGCTGGCATTGAAGGTGTGGGGATACGAGAACGACGCGGAATATAATAATGTAGAAGTCTATATTTCCTTTACCCGGAAAAAGCTGGCCTTTATCGGCTCAAAGATGGAGATCAAGGCCATTCGCGGACTGGGATATGAGTTCCGGGAGCGGCAGTGAGGAATAAGTAATGTTTCGAAAATCGAGAATGAAAATAGTCGCGCTGCTGATGGCGATCCTGGTGCTGACACTGCTGGGAACGATCGCGGTGATCTATGGCGTCAGCTATCGCCAGATGAACCGGGAAAACAGGGATATGTTGGAGCTGTACGCGGAAAAATACCTGGAAAATGGCGGCCTGCCAGATGAGGATAGTGTGAATGATGAGCTGAAAAACCTGTCAGACGGGGAAGGTACAGACGGCGAATCGATCTATCTGCCGGGTATGGATGATGAGGAAAGTGAATCGGCAGACCAGTTCCATGCAGCCAGTGAAAGCGACAGCCAGTCAGACCTGTCAGGGACAGAGGACAAATATAGTGAGTCGGATGTTCAAGGTGAGAATCGAACTCAGGAGGATCAAACGCAGGAAGAAACAGGGGAGCCTTCAGCCGGGAATGCCATAATGGATGATTTTGCCGGAGAAGGAGACCCGACCGAAGATAACGATTTCCGGGGAATCTCCCGCCGCCGTCTGCAGCTGTCCACCTTTTATTCCGTTGTCTTTTCCTCCGACGGCAGTGTGCTGGAAGTAAACAATGACGATCCATCCGAAATGTCGGATGAGGCATTGACGGAGCTGGCCAAGTCATTTTTGGATACCGGAAAATCTTACGGCATTTCTCACAACATGGTTTATCTGGTTTCCGGTGAAGACTACATGTTGGTCTCCATGATGGACAATACCGTGATTGGCGAAAGCATTGTCACCTTGCTCCGCTATACTGTAATCTTTGGCGCGGCGGCGGTTGCGGTGGTATTGATTCTGGCGATTTTTCTGGCCGGATGGATTATCAGGCCGCTGGAAGAAAATTACAGGCGGCAGAATCAGTTCATTTCAGACGCTGGGCACGAGCTGAAGACCCCGGTTTCCACGATCAGCACAAACGTGGAGCTCCTCGGGAGGGAAATTGGCGAAAACCGCTGGCTGGAGAATATTCGCTATGAGAATGGGCGAATGACAGAAATTGTGCGCAGCCTGCTTGATCTTCTGCGCGCGGAAAGCACGACCGTGCAGCTTAAAGAAATGGAACGAATCGATCTTGGACGAACAGTCACCGCAGGAGTCCTGCCTTTTGAAGCAAGAGCTTTTGAAGAAGGCTTACGGCTGACCAGCGACGTCGCGGAAAACCTGTTTATCCAGGGTGATGCCGCGCAGCTTGGCAAGCTGATTTCGATCCTGATCGATAACGCGTTTGCGCATACGAATCCATCCGGAGAGATCAAAATATCGCTGGTAGGTGAAAAATCATCCGCCGTACTGACCGTTGCCAACGAGGGCGAGCCGATCCCGCCTGAATCCGTCGATAAGATCTTTGACCGTTTTTACCGTGTAGACAGTTCCCGGGCATTATCGGACAAGAATGGAGCCGCGCAGCCCCACTATGGCTTGGGACTTTCTATAGCCAGGGCGATTGCGACGGCGCACCGCGCGAAAATATCCGTCGAGTGCGCAGAAGGGATTACGAAATTTATGGTTGTGTTTCCGATACGTGCGAAGCTGTGAACCTTCTGGCGTGGGTGTCCGCCTCATCGCTTCGCAAGAGTCAAATACCCGATGCAAGCATGCGGGGCATCGATCTACTTGGCTCGTTGCTTTGCAAGAAACAAGCGCCCGGACGCTTTCATGCAGCCGGACGCTTGTTTTTGCACACAGGGGTGCGTAAGGAGTTTTTCAGGGCGCTCTCACGGCGTCCGGTACATCAGTTTTTCATATTCTTCCAGCGGCAGCGGCTTCGAGAACCAGTAGCCCTGCGCTTCTTCACAGCCGGCCTCTTTGAGGATGGCGATCTGATCCTCGGTTTCCACACCCTCGCAGATGACGCGGTATCCCAACCCCTTGACCATGGCAATGATCTGCTTCAGAAAATAAATGCCCTTTTCACTGGACACGCAGCGCGTGATGAAAATGCGGTCAAGCTTGACGGTATTGACCGGGATCTCGGTGATGGTGTTCAGCACAGAGTAGCCGGCGCCGAAATCGTCCAGTGAGGTCAGCATGTTGACATTCTGGAGTTCCTGAAACAGGTTGACGACATTGGTATAATCAGAAACCGTGGCGGTCTCGGTGAGCTCGATTTCCGTGAGAGACGGATCGACGTCGTATTTTTTCAGGATATCCATGTAATGCTTCACCGTGTTGCTGTCAGACGCATGGAGGATGGAAGCATTGATCGAGATTGGTACCTGCCTGCGCCCGAGCTTATTGTTTTTGGAAAGGAAAGCGGCCACCTGCTCAAATACGTAGAAATCCAGTTCCGAGATCTTGCCGGTGCGCTCATAGATCGGGATAAAGGAATCCGGAGACATGACTGTGCCGTCCGGCTTTACCCAGCGTACCAGCGCCTCCGCGCCGATGATGGAATAGTCTTTCAGAGAAAATTTGGGCTGCATGTAAATCTTGAATTCCCCGTTTTTCATGGCAGAGGCCATGTTGTCGATAATCTCAGTTTCCTGTGTCTGTTTCAGATGGATCTGTCTGTCATACAGGCATGCGGAGGAACCGGAGATTCCAGTGACCTGACGGCGGGCAAAGTTTGCCGCGTCGATGGCGGCTGAGGCGCTGGTACAGTCCGGCTCGACGAAATAGATGCCGGAGCGGAGCCTCAGATTGACATCCGGGAAAAAGGAGGCATGGGCGTTGATAAAATCCTCATTGATTTGATGGACAGAGGAAACAGCCTTGTCCCGGTCAGCCACGTAGGGCATAAACAAGACAAACTGGTCGGAGACAATGCGTGAAAAAAACGTATTTTCCACGTCCTTCATCGTGCTAAAAAGACTGCTGGCAAAGTCCCGGAGCAGAAAATCTCCCATTCGGTAGCCATATTTCTTGTTCAGATATTTAAAATTAACAAAGTCGGTGTAGACGACTACATAGTCTTGCTCAGGCTTTTTTGAGAGGATGACACGTTCGGTTTCCTCGCGGAACCGAGAAAAAGAGATCAGCCCGGTCAGCGAATCAAAGCTTGGGGAAGAGACTTTTTCGGTTTCCTTATCATGAAGCGCCTGATTTTTCGCCAGATGCGCGGAAAGTATTTTCGCCAGCAGGGCGATCTGATGGCGTTCAGCAGTCGCCCACTGCCGTTTTTCGGAGCAGACGACAAACGAAATCGCACCGGTGTATTTCCCTTCGCAGTACAGAGCCGCGTAGAGCGTGGTCTTCGCGTTCCCCTGCATCAGAAGCTGTGTGGCACCCTCGGAATACATAGACATATCATCATACTGAAGGATTGTGGTGCCGTCCCGGTCATAGCTGTTGTAAAGGGTGAGAAAATCCTCCTTTTCAAAATGAGCCTCCACCGGAAGGGCCTCAGGGATTCCTTTGGCTAACCATTGATACATGCGGTCGGTAGTACGATTCGCTACATTGGTATCAATTATGGTGATGCGGTCCAGCGCAAACTGCTCGCCGATGACTTCCATAGCCTGCCGGATAGCGGCATCGAAATTATTTCTTTTTTCAAAAATCTCCAGAACAGTGGCCAGGATATCAGACTGACGGGGCAGGGAAGTCCGAAGAGAGGCAGCCTGCAGCATCTCGTGCAGACCAGGCTCCTCATAGCGGCTCAGACTGTCACAAAACTCAAACCGATTGCGTCCGTGTTCCTTCGCGCGGTAGAGCGCCCAGTCCGCATCAGAGAACAATTGGTTGTAGGTATAACCAGAAAGATTTTCCGGAAGAAAGCAGACCCCGATGCTGCAGGTGATGGTGGAGTCGTTTTCACGGAAACGGAGTTCACGGACACTTTTCAGAAGCTCGGTAGCCTTCTGAACCAGGGCGGAATGCGGCGCGTCCTGCATCAGCACGACAAACTCATCGCCTCCGGCGCGCATGATAATATCTGTCCGGCTGAAGGTTTTCACGAGGAGGCTCGCGAATTCGGTCAGCACGATGTCGCCGAACAGGTGTCCGTAGATGTCATTCACCGTTTTAAAATAGTCAATATCCACGACCAGCAGTCCGCAGGAGGCAAATGGATTTTTGAAACGCAGATACTGGTCGATTTTTTCCCGGCCGTAGGAATTGTTATAAAGCATGGTCAGGGAGTCACGCCGCGCTTTTTGCTTCAGGATCTCTTCACGCTCACGATCCAGTGTGACATCCGTGATCGTGCCAATCAGAGAATGAGACTTTGGAACAGAAGGATTTTCCGAGGATGCAGATGTATTTGGCGAGAGTGCAAGAATACAGTGGGCGGAACGTCCGTTTGCGTCCTGCATTTTTACTTCTATCGGGTCAAAGCTTTTTCCATGCATCAGATCTATGACACGGGGGCGGTCTTTTTCAGATACTTCCGTGTGCTCGTCCAGCCGCGTCAGATAATCAGGCAGATATCGTTTCACTTTCAGATCGCCGTCGTAGATCACCATCCGGTCCTTAAGCGGGCAATATTCAAAAATAGAAATACCGGAGCTTTTCATAAGTCCGGCGAGCTCTCGCAGCTTGCGTGTATTGGAAATCAGCTCCGCGTAGTCGGTTGACTGTATATTGATAGAAGTATCTGTAATTGGCATCGGCGGCCTCCTCGAATCCTGAATATCCGAATTTTATCGAACAGATTGATTATTTTTGTTATCCTGATTCTACTCTTTTTTTTCGTATTCGTCAATTCATTCGTGGAATTTATGAGGATTTTTGGGCATGTTTTATAAATAATATCATCCAAGTGACAAGGAGGATTGTACGGGGACGAATGAGCGGTTACAGAAATTTATTTTCAGCGAAAACCTTTACATCAAATCAAGGGCGTGATAAACTGAGGGGCAGATGATAGTTATGCAGTGGTGAAGGATGGGATAATATGGGTAAGGATATACATACAGAAGCGGTGGATACTCTTTTTGAAGCGATACTGTCCCTGGAAAACAGGGACGAATGCTATCGCTTTTTTGGAGATGTCTGCACAGTAAATGAGCTGTTTTCCTTTTCTCAGCGATATGAGGTGGCACGGATGCTCAGCGAAAACAGGACCTATCAGGATATCGCGGACAAGACTGGGGCCTCCACGGCGACGATCAGCCGCGTGAACCGTTCACTTAATTATGGAAACGACGGATACGAGATCGCGCTGAAACGGCTCGGAACCGGAGGAGACGGTAAGCCTCAATGAGCCTAAGGCAGCGGAGCGCTTGAGTGCCGGTAAAGTCTGTGTCTGAGTCAGTGCTCCGCAGGTGTTTCATCCGTTCCATCTTTTGCAAGGCGGTCGATCATCTGCTCGATGACCTGCTTTTTCAGATAAATGTCAATGCTCAGCATACAGATAAAGGAGAAAAACTGCAGGGTCTCGCGATCCTCCTCTGCGCAGTCCCCGAAAGAATTGGAGGCTGTATGCCAGGATTCCATAATATCGCGGCAAATGTTACTGATCCACTCTTCGCTGAGTTCATATGCTTCCGCATAGATCTCATCGATAGAGATCGAATCCTTCGCGTCAAAAAAACGCTCCGTGATCGGCTCGAGGATCATCCGGATGTCGGTCAGCGGCAGGAAATCTTTAAAATAGTAGATGAAAATCAGAAGAAGCAGATGCTCTTTCGTGTAGCGTTTTTTCGTTGGATGAGGCAGAAGCTTTTTCTTTGTATAATTGTTGATCATGGTTTTGGTCAGGATCTTGTCATCCTGATGGCGGCGGGTATCGCCGAGATGGTCTTCCATAAAGGTAGTGACCTGATCCATGTACAGATCAATATCAGGTACCTCTCCGGGCCGGATGTGGGGAGTATTGGCGATGTTCCGCAGTATTTCGGAGAGGAGCTTTGTGTGGTTCTGATTCATGTAATCACCTCGAATGTTTTTTGGATTCCGGGATGTCAGTATCTGACGGACATTTCCTTTCCTGACAGTGACCGCCGTAAAGTTAAGACACGAAGCATGGAGGAATCCATAGGCAGTATCATGCCGTGTGTCGTTTAACTCCTGAATCATTATATAGTTTTGAAAACCATATGACAAGGGAAAATTATTGCAAAATCGCCATATTTCGGCATCTCCTGCGTTACTCGTTTTCTCCGGTCTACGATCCGCTTCGGTCGGTCCCAAACGCGTGCCGCGTGCCGCTGGCACGCAGGACTCCGCAGCGAGGTGCGGGGGCGACGTGTAACGCTGGATTATACTTTGACAGAAAAGGACAGGATTTTGACAGGATTGTTTATGCCGTATGTGCTTCCGTCTTGTCAGTCCAGGGGATGAATATAGGAGCAGGACGATATGGGAGATACGTTCACCCAGGCCAGACATGCGGCAGTGAGGAGATTGATGAAAGGTCTGCAGCAATGAGAACAATGGAATTTAAAATGGAAAGGGAGGGTCTGGTGAAGCCTGGTGATCATATCCGGGTTTCGGAAGGCGTACTTCCTTCGAACTGGTATTATACCATAGAGCCGGCAGTGGCGATGTCCGCGAATTTTACCAACCGGGAGCGGCTAAAGACCAGGGAAGGTGTCGTCACACAGGTGCGGACAGACGAGAGCGGCTACACCGTCTTTGCGGAATTTGAGGAATAAGCTGTGCACAGCAGGCAGTCCGAGGCATGCTGTTTGGAATGGTGTACAGCAGCACTCGGGCAGAAATACAGACCGTGCGGGCTTATCTGCGGGAGGCTTGCACTTAAGACCGGGCAGAAATACAGACCGTGCGGGCTTATCTGCGGAAGGCTTGCACTTAAGACCGGACAGAAATATAGACCGTGCGGGCTTATCTGCGGGAGGTTTGCACTGAGACAGAACAAAAATGAGTAGAAAAAGAAAGGAATACATACCCATATGAGTATTTACGATTCACTGAACCCCCAGCAACTGGAGGCGGTACAACATTTTGAGGGCCCCTTGCTGGTGCTTGCGGGAGCGGGTTCAGGGAAAACCAGGGTGCTGACGCACCGTGTTGCGTGGCTGATTGAGGAAGAGGGCGTGAACCCGTGGAATATCCTGGCGATCACCTTTACCAATAAGGCTGCCGGGGAGATGAAGGAGCGCGTGGAGCGGATCCTGGGCAGAAATGAGAGCCAGACCGAAGAAACGGATGGAGCAGACGGAACATACGGGGCATCCGAAGCAAACCTGCAGGGATGGGATGGCAGAAATAATGCAGCGAATTCGCAGGTACGGGAGGGCCGGATTAACGCGGTCTGGGTGGCGACGTTTCACAGCACCTGCGTGCGCATTTTGCGGCGCTATATTGACCGCATCGGCTACAGCACCCGCTTTACGATTTATGACGCGGACGACCAGAAAACGATTGTCCGCGATGTGTGCAAGCATTTGAAAATCGATACCAAGCAATACAAAGAACGCACATTTATGAATATGATATCATCGGCGAAGGACGAACTGATCACGCCGGAGGAATATGCTTCCATGGCTTACGCCAGCGAGGATCTTATGATGAAGCTGGCCTCGAAGGTCTACACGGAATATCAGAAGCAGCTCTACGCGAGCAACGCGCTGGACTTTGACGACATCATCTGCAAGACGGTGGAGCTTTTTACCGCCTGTCCGGATGTACTGGAGTCCTGGCAGGACCGGTTCCGCTTCATCATGGTGGATGAGTATCAGGATACCAACACGGCGCAGTTTCGGCTGATCAGCCTGCTCGCCGCCAAATACCGGAACCTCTGCGTAGTTGGCGACGACGACCAGTCTATTTACCGTTTCCGCGGCGCGAATATTGGAAATATTCTCAATTTTGAAGAAGTCTTCCCGGACGCGAAGGTGATCCGCCTCGAGCAGAATTACCGTTCCACGCAGAACATCCTCAATGCTGCGAACCATGTGATCAAAAAGAACACTGGCCGCAAGGAGAAGACCCTCTGGACGGCCAACGGCGTGGGTGCACAGGTGCATTTCCGCCAGTTTGAAAATGCTTTTAATGAGGCGGAATATGTCGCCGAACGGATCAGCACCATGCTTTGCCAGGGGACGGCCACCTGCAAAGATTTTGCCGTGCTTTACCGGACCAACGCGCAGTCGCGGATGTTTGAGGAAAAATTTCTGATGGCAAACATTCCTTACCGGATCGTCGGCGCGGTTAATTTCTATGCCAGAAAAGAGATCAAGGATATCCTGGCCTACCTAAAAACCATTGACAACGCGGACGACGATCTTGCTGTCCGGCGGATTATCAACGTACCCCGCCGGGGCATCGGAGCCACGACCATCGTGCGCATCCAAGAATACGCGCAGCAGGAAGACATCAGCTTTTACCGGGCTCTCACAGAAACAGATCAGATCCCGGATATCGGCAGAGGGCGGACAAAGCTGGAGGACTTCGTGCGGATGATTCAGACCTTCCGCAGCAAGGCGGAGGAATACAGTGTCCGTGCGCTGATTGACGATGTCCTGGAGGTGACCGGCTACCGGAAGGATCTGGAGCTCGAAGGCGGAGAAGAAGCGAAGGAGCGGCTGGAAAACATCGATGAGCTTCTCAATAAAGCAGCCGCCTATGAGGAAAGTACCGCTGACCCATCTCTGTCAGGATTCCTGGAAGAGGTGGCGCTGGTCGCGGACATTGACGACGTTTCCGAAAACACAGAACAGGTGCTGATGATGACCATCCACAGCGCGAAGGGACTGGAGTTTCCCGTTGTATTTCTGGTCGGCATGGAGGATGGCGTCTTCCCAGGGTATCTGAGCATCAACTCAGACGACCCGATGGATCTGGAGGAGGAGCGCCGCCTCTGCTACGTGGCAATCACCCGCGCGAAAAACGAGCTGTTCCTGACCGCGTCCCGCACACGCATGCTGCACGGAGAGATCCGCTACAACCGTGTTTCCCGGTTTGTGGAAGACATTCCGCCTGAGCTGTTAAAGGTCGATAAAAAGTCTGGCCGGGCACTGGAGATGGCGACAGGCAAAAAGCTGTTTTCGACAGCCGATTCCGCTGGGGATGCGCAGAGGACTTCTCTGGAGAATGGTTTGGAGGGTTCCGGGGCAGCGTTTGCTTCTGGATATTCTTCGGGGAACGGTCCGGAAGGTTCCGCACCTGCCCCCGGCTCATTTTCTCGAGAAGGCGAAGCCCGCTTCACAGGAGGAGCAGGCACGCGGGCATTTTCACGGCCGTTCCAGTCCGGACAGTCGCAGACCCGGCAGTCCCAGCGCACCGGCAATCAGAACCAGAATGCCTACCGGCAGGCAAAGGAAGCCTTCCAAAGCCGTGCATTTGCACCGCGCCAGTTCCAGGTGAGCAAATCAGAAACCCTGGATTATACTGTCGGCGACCGCGTCAAGCATGTCAAATTCGGGGAAGGGACTGTCAAAAACATTGTCGAGGGCGGGCGGGACTATGAGGTCACCGTCGACTTTGACCGGGCAGGGACCAAAAAGATGTTTGCGGCATTCGCGAAGCTTCAGAAAATTGCGGAATAAAAAGCGACTGGTGATAACAGAAAGCGAATAATAGAAATTAATTTATAGAAACAAAAATTTATATGGTAAAAATGAATTTCCTGTGATATACTAAGCAAAGCTATGAAAAACGAAAAGAAAGGACGTGTGATTTATGACAAGAGTAGATGATTTGGTAGCTGCTTTAAAGAAACACGATGAAGAAAAGAAAAAAAATACGGCACTGTGGGTTTTTGCTATTATAGGAGTTGTAGCAGCAGTCGCTGCTATTGCCTACGCAGTCTACCGTTATTTCACGCCGGATTATCTGGATGATTTTGAAGACGATTTCGATGATGATTTCGATGACTTCTTTGAGGACGATGATTTCCCGGAAGCAAAGGACGAGAAAGACGAGTCTGAGGACAAGACAGAAGAGGAAGCTGAGGAAGCGTCCGAGGAAGAGGAAGCAGCTCAGGAGGATGCATCTGAGGATGAAGCACCTGCTGAGGAAGAAAACAGTGACGCATCGGCGGATGAGAGTACAGAGGACTGATCGGTCATCCGGATTCTCCATTATTTACTGCATGCTGCCATGTACATCAGAGGTGTGTATTAAGGGTACACACAGGAGGAATATGCCGGAGCTGTAGATTGGAGACATACGTCAGAATACTTCGGAGATATTTCGGAACGGTTTTCTTCTTAATATTAAGAACGATAAGATGAGGTGGGTTTCCCCACCTCATTTCTTTGAAACAGGCTGACCGCAGTCCCATTGGTTTTAGCGACGACGATGGGGATTCATGAATTTTCCCAGGCAATATCTTTCAGAGATTTTCAGGGAATGTGTATGGAGCTTACAAGTTTACTGCTCCGGGATGAGTGGAAGGGAATGCCTTTGCCTGATAGAGAAAGCGAAGGGAATGCTCTTGCCAGATGGAGGAAACGCACATGAAAAAAGGACAGATACTGGAAGGCACGGTGGAGCGCGTCGATTTTCCCAACAAGGGAATTGTCCGCACCGACGAAGGAACCGTTCTGGTAAAAGATACCATTCCCGGGCAGACCATACGCCTGGCAATTTCTAAAAAACGGAGCGACCGTGCCGAGGGAAGGCTGCTGGAGGTGCTTCAGCCATCTGCTCTGGAGAGCCGCCCGGCGGTATGCGGAAACTTCCCATCCTGCGGAGGCTGCTTCTGGCAGAGCGTTCCTTATGAGGAGCAGCTGGTACTCAAGGCCAATCAGGTGAAACGGCTTCTGGAGCCTGTACTGCGAAAGGCGGAAGGCAGTGAGGAAGAAGTCTCGGAAAATGGATCCTCAGAAAATAGACTCTCAGAAAATGGAGACTCAGAAGGTGGAGACAGAAACGGGGAAATTATTGCATCTGCCGAAAAAGCAGCCGCCTCACAGCCAGCTGTCGATCGGATTACGGGGGACACCTTTGCCGGTTCATATGTCGACTCAATTTTCGAAGGAATCCTTGCCAGTCCGCAGGAATTTGCTTATCGGAACAAAATGGAATTTTCCTTCGGAGATGCGTATAAGGACGGTCCGCTCTGCCTTGGTCTGCATAAACGGGGGAGCCGTTACGATGTCCTGACTGCTTCGGACTGCCGCCTGGTACACGCGGACATGACCGTCATTCTGACAGAGACGCTTACATTTTTTCAGGAACGGCAGATCCCATACTATCACAAAATGACGCACGAAGGTATCCTGCGCCACCTTCTGCTGCGCCGCGCAGAAAAGACAGGAGAGATTCTCATCTGCCTGGTGACGACAGCGGAAATAAGCGATAGTCTGCTGCAGCAGTATGCCGCGCAGATGCAGACCCTTTCCCTGAAAGGCTGTATCGCCGGAATCCTTCATATGCAGAACAATTCTGTAGCGGACATTGTGCAGAGCGAAAAGACGACGATTTTGTATGGCCAGGACTATTTTTACGAAAACCTGCTTGGCCTGCGCTTTAAAATCACACCCTTTTCCTTTTTCCAGACCAATTCTCTGGGGGCAGAAGTCCTTTACAACACGGCCCGCTCATTTGTGCTTGGGAAAGAAATAATTGGGGCGCCTGATCTGGCAGGAATCAAGCCTGGAGCTGCTGCATCAGAAAAGGCTGGACATCAGGGACCTGTAACTGTAAATATCAGGACAGAGGAACCGGATTTAGAATTAGATTTAAGTGAATCAAAACCAGGCGGAACAGATCCGAACGAACCAGATTCAGGTGAATCAGCCCCAGGTGAATCAGCCCCAGGCGAATCAGATCCAGACGAATTAGCCCCCGGCGTGATTTTTGATCTTTACAGCGGTACAGGTACTATCGCCCAGATTCTAGCGCCCATAGCGAAAAAAGTCATCGGCGTTGAAATTGTAGAAGAAGCTGTCGCGGCTGCCCGTGAAAACGCTGTGCGAAATGGTCTCGACAACTGCACCTTTATAGCGGGCGATGTCCTGAAAGTTCTCGATACCATCCCCGACCGCCCGGACTTTATCGTGCTTGACCCGCCGCGTGACGGGATCCATCCGAAGGCCCTGCAGAAAATTATCGCTTACGGCGCCCCGCGGATTCTCTACATATCCTGCAAACCGACCAGCCTTGCGCGGGATCTGGAGGTGCTGCTGGCGAACGGATATCAGGCAGAACGGCTCTGCTGCGTGGATATGTTTCCGCAGACGGCGAACGTCGAATGCTGTGTGTCTCTTAGACATGCACCGTCTGCCGAAACCTGACGCTACAGAGAAGATCGGGATTGATATGGAAGATTATTACCGGATCAGGGTTAACGAAGAATAGTTTTTAAGGTCACAACCTGTGACCTTAAAAACAAATTGAAATGAGCATTGCTTTGTGTGGTGCTTTTCTACTTTTTATGGAGTCGAGAAAACGGCTCCTTTTTGATGCGCAAAAATGGAGGTGAGGATTATGGCGGCAAGTCGATAAAGGGTATTATGGTCGAGATTGACGGCGATACCACTGGCTTGTCAAAGGCACTGGGCAGTGTAAATAAAGAGATGAATTCCACAACAGGTCTCCGCTCCGGTTGGTCCAAAACCAAGGTCCACTGGGACTCGTGGATCCAGCTGAAGGACATTGAGAAACTCCTAAAGCTTGACCCGACGAATATGGAATTGCTGTCTCAGAAGCAGAAGCTCCTCACCGAGGCGGTCTCAGAGACGAAGGAAAAACTGGAAACGCTAAAGACGGCTGCGGAGCAGGCAAACGTTTTTTGTACATTAAATGGTTTTATAGAAGTTTTATCTGATATGAATTTAAAAATGTGGGGCGTTTTTGAAAAAATCTAATACAAGACGGGCTTATGATGTTATTGCGGATAGAATCGATGAATGGCTTTTAAAAGCCG
>JAJBVE010000179.1 GCA_020859995.1 Clostridiales bacterium | reverse complement strand
GACTGAGCGCGCCGTTGGCGCGGAACAGCCGCTCCGTTTTATCGGAATTCGCATACTACTAGTGAGTATACAATCATGCGGGTAAAATAATTGGACTAAAAATGTGGTTGACACATTCGAACATATGAGCTATAATTCGTTTTAACGAATAATAATTATTGACTTAGCAGGAGTCAAAGACAGGAGCGGCGGCCGATATGATTATCAGTGAAAGAATTTTTGAACTATTGGAAAAACGTGGGATGTCCCAGAAGGAGTTTTCTGAAAAAACAGGCATCGCGCAGAGCGCGATCAGCGACTGGAAGCGGAAAAAGACCAATCCGGTATCGGAAAAAATACTGATTATCTGCGAGACTCTGGAAGTCACTCCGGAGGAGCTGCTCTCGGGCGTGGACCATTCCGACGGCCGCAGCCGGAAGTCGGACTATTTTATCATTGGAAAAGATACGGAGCTCGGGACATTGATCGAGCAATACAGGAGCCTTTCCCCCGAGATGCGCGGGCGGATAGAAGGATACATGGAGGCTCTGAAGACGATGGAAGGGCATTAAGGAGTATTGCAATAAGAAGAGAAGACATGGCAAAGAAAAATTATTATGCGGTAAGAAAAGGTTTCCAGCCTGGCATTTATGAGACCTGGCTTGCCTGTGAAAAACAGGTGAAGGGCTTTTCCGGAGCGGAGTATAAGGGATTTCAGACCAGGAAGGAAGCGATTGACTGGCTGGAAATGAAAGATAACAGACATATAAAACCTCCTGTGAAATCAGTGAAGGATCCGGGTGCCGGAATAAGGTCTGGGAAAAATATTCAGGTATGTTCGAGCAGAGTTTTGCCCGAACAGCTTAATGAGGAACAAAAGGCGGCGTTTGATTTATTGTGCGGTGGTGAGAATGTTTTTCTGACGGGTGAGGCCGGCACGGGAAAGAGTTTTTTACTGCGCTGCTTTCTGGATGTGAAAAAGAAGGAGGGGCGGAAAGTCATAGTGTGCGCGCCTACGGGGATTGCGGCGATACAAATCCATGGCGCAACACTTCACCGTACGTTCCAACTGAAGGTGGGACCGATTTTGCCTGGAAAACAGGTGGGAAAGGTTCGCGATGTAATTAAGGCGGCAGATATCATAGTCATCGATGAAATCAGTATGTGCCGATTTGACATTTTCGAATATGTTTGCCGCTATATTAAGAAAGCGGAAGAATTGTCTAAAAAGGCAAAACAGCTGATCGTGGTTGGGGATTTTTGCCAGCTTGCGCCAGTTATGCGCTCAGAGGAGCGTCTGATACTCGAAAAGGCCTGGCAAGAGGAAGTCGCGGAAATCGGTGCAGGTTTTGCTTTTGTGGCACCAGCATGGAAATGCATGCGTTTTCAGCCGATTTTCCTGCATAAGATAATGCGGCAGAAAGGAGATCCGGATTTTGTGTCACATTTAAATCAGATTCGTTCGGGGGATTCCAACGCGATTTCCTGGTTTAACGAGCATACTTCGTCAGAACAGCAGCCTGGCGTTTTTATGTATGGGACGAATCGGCTTGTGGACATAAAAAATCAGAAAGAGATTGAGAATCTGCAGAAGGAGACACGCCTTTATCTCGGGAAAAAAGATGGTTTTGAGGGAGATTTGCCTGTCAGTGAGAAATTAATCCTCTGCGAAGGAGCCCGTGTAATGAGCGTGATTAATGATGCTTCGGGAAACTACCAGAATGGCTCGTTGGGTACAGTGTGGAAGCTGGATGATCAAAAGGTGGTGGTCCGCTTTGACAATGGAAAAACGGAGGAGATGAAACCTTTTACATGGCAGGCGATTGACTACCAAATAAAAGTTGATAAAAAAACCGGCAGTGAGCGTCTGGTGGAAACAGTAATTGGAGAGTTTACACAGATCCCGCTTAAGATTGCATTTGCTGTCACGATTCACAAGTCCCAGGGGCAGACCTATGACAGCGCTAATCTTGATCCTGCCTGCTTTGGAGAAGGACAGCTTTATGTTGCATTATCAAGAGTGGTGTGCTCTGAGGTGCTTCATTTAACCAGGCCAATTCAGAAGGAGGATCTCAAAGTTTCACCTGATGTGACGGCGTTTTATGAAAATCTGCTTACGAATAGAGTGACAGACAGATAGGTGTTACACTATTTTTTACACTGTTTTTACTCTTCAGGATTTTGCTTTTTACTTATCCCCATTATAATACGAAACTGTGATTAACGTTGATCGAAAGAAGAAATCAGGTATGCAATTCGTACAGCTTTATAGAGTGAGATTGCGTATCAAACCAGAACAACGAAATGAAAAGGCGGGCGGCCGCAGTAAAATCGGCTGCTCCCAATCCAATGATGGAGGATGAGTAAATTTTATGAAAGCGAAAAAAATGACGGCACTTCTGCTTGCCGCAGGCATGACGGCATCTCTCGTGGCTCCTTGTGTACAGGCGGAGGAGACTACGACGGCACCAAAGTACGTATTTCTGTTTATCGGTGATGGTATGACCTATTCACAGTTCCAGCTGGCTTCTTCGTATCTGGGCGCGATGGAGGATGACACGGACGACTCGATTCTTGACGGCAATGTGGCGCTGAATTTCATGGAGTTTGATTATACAGGCAGCGCTACTACCTATGATTCCAGCTCTTTCTGCCCGGATTCCGCATCGACGGCGACCTCGATTGCTTCCGGTTTTAAGACCTATAGCGGCATTATCAATATGGATGAGACGACGACGGTGAGCTATACGACCGTAGCAGAGCAGCTTCGGGACGAGCTTGGCTATAAAATCGGCGTGATCAGCTCTGTAAATCTGAATCATGCGACGCCGGCTGCGTTTTACGCGCATCAGGCAAGCCGTAACAATTACTATGATATTGGCCTGGAGCTGATTGACAGCGGCTATGATTACTTCGCCGGCGGCGGACTTCTGAAGCCGACCGGATCGGATGGTGATCAGACGGATCTGTATGAGCTGGCAGCGGAGGCTGGATACAATGTAGTACGTACTCAGGCGGAAGCGGAAGAAGTGACTGCGGAAGATGGAAAAACCATTATTGTTACTGAAAACCTGGCTGACAGTGATTCCTTGAGCTATGAGATTGACCGTGAGGACGATGAATGGTCTCTGGCGGATTATGTGACAAAGGGGATTGAGGTACTGGAAAATGACAGCGGCTTCTTTATGATGTGTGAAGGCGGGAAAATTGACTGGGCATGTCACGCGAATGACGCGGCGACGGTGATCAACGACGTGCTGGCACTCGCGGACGCGGTACAGGTGGCGATTGATTTTGCCGAGGAGCATCCGGATGAGACTCTGATTGTTGTAACAGGCGACCATGAGACTGGCGGTCTGTCTATCGGATTTGCCGGGACAGATTATGATACCTATCTTGACAATGTTCAGAATCAGCAGATTTCCTTTGCAAAGTATGATTCTGATTACGTAGAGGGATACCTGGAAAATGGTACATCTTTTGAGGACGCAATGGCAGACGTAGAGGAGCTGTTCGGACTGATTCTTCCGGAGAACGCTACCGAGGAAGAAAATGAGAGCTCCACACTGGTTCTGACAGAGTATGAGGTAGAAGAACTGCAGGAAGCTTATCAGCTGACACTGGATGGTTATGCGACGGACACAGAAGGCAATGAAGTACAGACACAGGGCGAGTACATCAGCTATGGTACTTATACTCCGTTTTCTGTGACGGTAACGCATCTGGTAAATAATAAGTCTGGTATCTGCTTTACTTCCTATGCGCATACAGGCCTTCCGGCGGCTGTCTTTGCACAGGGCGTCGGCGCTGACCTCTTTGGCGGTTCTTACGATAACACAGATATTCATGACAAGCTGATCAGCATTCTGGGCCTGACAGATCTGACCGCGTAATAATAACTTGTCACGACAGAATCGTCAGATTCTGGAGTGTTATGCGAAGCGATTTTCTTCGCATAATGTGTTTTCAGGAAAGGCTGAAAGAAGACAAGACGATATTTCCACAAATCGGACAGGCTCTTTTGCTCTGCCCGGCTCATAGTAACAGGCTCTGGCAGAAGGATTATCAGAAGAGTCAGAAACTCCTTAAAGACACGGGCCTGGTGGATGACAGGAAAGAAGAGCCGCAGAATCCCGCGGCTCTTCTTTTGTCTGCCAGGCACGCATACGATCCCGAATGCATACAATCTGGTTAGCCTGAGTCTGGCTCTTCTTTTGTCTGCCTGGCAAATATACAATAACGTTCTGACAAAACTGGCGGTGAAAAATGCCGCTGCAGATGAGCAATTGTTGAGAAAATGAATTTCATTACAGCGAAAATCAGGACGGACATATTTCATCGTTATGGAAACAACAATGGATTTTCATGAAAGGAGCATAGATGAATTTTATATCAAGAATAAATCCTTTATCAGGAGTGGCTTCCCTGTCAGGAAAGGATTTCATAAAGAAGAGACAGATGTGGGCGTCCATTGCTGTCTGTATTGTATTGATTCTGGTATTGATCTGGATTCCTACGGGGTTTGAGGAAGCAGGGGCGGCTTATCGTGACGGCGGTGAGCGCGTGAAAGCAGAGGTGATCAGTGTGGACAATTCGACGGTCATTAACACTGGTCTCGTTCAGTCGGGGGAGCAGGCCTGCGAGGTTACGCTTCTCGGAGGCAGTCACAAGGGGGAGACCTACTGGGCGGCGAACAAGCTGAGCGGTTCGCTGGAGCAGGATAAGATTTATGAGGAGGGAGACAAGGCGCTGGTACTGGTCAGCTTTAGCGATGAGGAGGTTTCTTCTGTCAGTATGATTGACCATTATCGCCTGAATCTTGAAATCCTGCTGCTGGCAGCTTTTTTCCTGTTTCTGATTCTGTTTGCCAGAGGTACCGGGCTGCGCGCAATTCTCTCGTTTATCCTTTCTGTGCTGGCGATCTGGAAGGTGCTGGTGCCGTGCTGCCTGAAGGGAATGGACCCAATCCTTGTGGGAGGAGCGATTACGGCAGTGCTGACGCTGATGATCATCGCGCTGGTATTTGGCTTTGACCGGCGCACTCTGGCGGCCGTGACCGGTGCGCTCTCCGGGCTGGCACTGACCTGTGTGCTGGGAATTATCTGTACCTCTTCCTTTAAAATTCAGGGTGCGGTCATGTCCTTTTCAGAGACACTGCTTTACAGCGGTTATGAAAATCTGAACCTGACTCGGATCTTTATGGCAAGTATTTTTGTCGGTTCTTCCGGCGCGATGATGGATCTGACTGTAGATATCACTGCGGCTGTAAATGAGGTTGTGCAGAAAAGGCCGGACCTTTCCCGCTGGGAAGCGGCTGTCTGCGGAATGCATGTCGGACAGGCGGCGATGGGAACCATGACGACAACCTTGCTATTGGCTTATTCTGGCGGTTATATTGCATTGCTGATGGTCTTTATGGCACAGGGCACGCCGATTATAAACATTTTGAATTACAAATATGTAACTTCGGAAATCATACATACTCTGGTAGGGTCTTTTGGTCTGGTGCTCGCCGCGCCGCTGACCGCCCTGACGTCCGGCTGGATTCTGGCTGGCAGAAATGCAGACAGATCAGAATCAGAACAAGAACAAGACACCGTCTGATTTTGACTGACTTGATCATTGTAAAAAAAGCCTCTGCCTTTGCAGATAAAGTGATGCTGCCTTCGCAAAAAAAGTAATTCTGTTTCAGGTAATTCAGTCTTTTTGTAAGAATAATTTGACAAATTTCTGTCAGAAAATTATACTGTTTTAAGATGTTTTTGCATAGAGAAGCGATGACCCGGTGAACGGAAGGAACCATTGATCCGGGAATTTTGCAAAACGACAGGGAGGATAAAAGCTATGGGTCAGATATGCGTTAAAATACAGGATAAAGCCGGCATGACAAAGGCGGTTGCCAGAGGGTGTGACGAGGTCAGCCTGGTTTATTCAGATGCCTATCACGAGGGAGATCATATTGTGGTGGAACTGGAAGAGAAATGCTCCCTTTATCTGGTGCGCCTGGATGACGCCGGAGAAGGAGCCATTCTTTATATGACGGACGATTTGCATTACGAAGTGCCCTTTGGGGAGAAAAGGATTAACCGTTCGCCGAAATTGTTTTCCGGAGCGAAGCATTTACTGTATGTAAGGAAAGCCAGGGATTATGAAGCGGACGCGTATCGCAACCTGGCTTATAATCCGTGGGACCAGCATGGGAATACAGGCTGCTTTCCACACGCTTCCGCGAATGTAGAGACCCGCGGTGAGTCTGTATTTGCCGCGATGAACGCGATCGACGGAGTCAAAGTGACCGCGTGCCATGGCGAATGGCCTTACCAGTCCTGGGGAATCAATCAGCAGGCGGATGCCCGATTTCGGCTTGATTTTGGCGGAAAGGTTCTGATTGATCGGCTGATTTTATATACGAGGGCAGACTATCCGCATGATAATTGGTGGAGGAGTGCTGTGGTCACGTTCTCGGATGGCAGTGAGATGTCCCTTAGTCTTATGAAAACCGGTGAGGCGCAGGAGTTCTCATTTGAGGAAAAACAGGTAGAATGGCTGACTATGGATCGCCTGGTGAAAGGAGAAGAGGAAGGTTCGCCATTTCCGGCACTCTCTCAGATAGAAGTGTATGGAAAAATCTGCAGATAATTGCCTGGATTCCATGAAAAAACTGAAAGTCCTTGTTGAACAGAAAGAGTATTTGTGATATTCTAACAAAAAGATCAAGAAATAAAGCACACGGTCAGACTATATTAACAAGGCGGCAGCATGAAAAAGTTATATCCGATGGGGGTTATTTTCCTCATCTTCCTGATCGGGATCGGATTTATTCTGTATCCGTCGATTGGCAATTTTGTGACATTAAATACCGCATCGGTGACGATCGCGGACTATGAGGCGGTCCTGGAGGAGGAATCTCTGGATCCGGATCCTACGGAGCGCCTGGAATTGGCGAAGCTTTTCAACACGCATCTGTATTATGGCACCAATGAGGAAGACGAGGATAAGTGCCTGAATGTCAATGACGGCGTAATGTGCTATCTGGATATTCCAAAGATCAGCGTCTATCTGCCAGTTTACTATGGGACCTCTGATGAGGTGCTGCAGAAGGGCTGCGGGTATATTGAAAATACCTCGCTGCCGGTGGGCGGTGAGAATACGAACAGCGGTCTGTCAGGACACACGGGACTGCCTGGCGCGGAGCTTTTGTCAAACCTGGACCAGATGGAAACAGGGGATCTTTTTTATATTCATGTTCTCGGCGAGATCCTGGCGTATGAGGTTGTGGACGTGGAAGTGGTGGAGCCGGATGAAGTGGAACTTCTGGAGATTGAGCCGGGGCGTGACCTGGTGACTCTGGTGACCTGTACACCATACGGCATTAACAGCCATCGTCTGCTGGTGCGCGGAGAGCGGACAGAGTATGTACCGGATGAGGATGACGAGGAGACAATCAGCCCGCAGACGGTGACAAAGGGCCTGTCCGCGGCGATGAAACGGCAGCTTATGATCATTCTGCTGATTGTGGGAGCTGCTATGATTGCGGTGTTATGCGCATTCCTTTATCATCGTGGAATCAAGAAGGAAATGTCTTCGTGATAAAGAAGCAGCTTAAAAAAATGGATTCCTTTATTATTACAGTTATTAGAAAAGTGAACTTGTACCTATGAAACATAGTATCAGACAAAGACTTCCGCTGCTGTTTATATTTCTGATTCTGGCAGCCGGTGTGGCGATTATGGGTTACCCGCTGCTGAGTAACTGGCTGTGCGAGTATACAGCAAGTGTGGAGATCGCCAGCTACAATTCCGTGCTGGAAGAGCAGGATACATCTGGGCTGGACGCGATGCTGGAGGCGGCAGCGGAATACAATGCGGCTTTGAGCGGCAGCGGATCATCCGATTCGGTGTCGGATTATGACAGTCTGCTCGCACTGACGGACGCGATTGGATATATTGAAATTCCGAAGATCGGGGTTTATCTGCCGATTTATCACGGAGTAGATGATGAGATCCTGCAAAAGGGGATCGGGCATATGCCGGAGACCTCCCTGCCGGTGGGCGGCGAGTCGACACACGCGGTTCTGTCCGGACATACTGGTCTGCCGGCAGCGAAGCTTTTTACAGACCTGGATCAGCTGGAAACAGGGGATATGTTTTATATCCATGTGCTGAACCGGATTCTGGCTTATGAAGTGGATCAGATTAAGGTCGTGCTTCCAGATGAGACGGAAGATATTCGCATTGTCGAAGGCGAGGATTATGTAACGCTGCTGACATGCACTCCTTACGGCGTGAATTCACACCGCCTGCTGGTGCGCGGCACACGTACGGAATATTCTCAGGAAGTTGTTTCCGTGCAGGCGCCGGCAGATACAACCACGAAGCAGAAGGTACCGGTAGAGAAGATTCTCTGGTACGGCGCTGTAGCGGCGGGAGTGGTGCTGCTGCTGATTATTCTGCTGATTCTGTTTGCTCCTTCGAGAAAGAAGAATGTGAAAAAGTAAAGACATGACAGGTACGAATAAAATGGCTAAGGAGCCTGAAATAATACGGCCGCAGTCTCGTTGAGATAAGCGGTAATTTAACTTATCGGAAGGAGAGGACGCTTGCGTACTCTCACCCGATAAGTTAGCGACAGAATCGCCAGATTCTGGAGTATTATGAGAAGCGGTTTTCTTCTCATAATTTGCTGTATGTCAGCTATACTACAACAAACCGCTTACCTGTTGACTTTAGGCAATGGGTAAGTTCACAAGAGAAAATGTATGAAAGGGTGGGAATTGTTGTGAAAAGAAAGAAAGGTTTTTGGCGGAAAATGCTGGTGGGCGTAATGCTTTTTGCGGCAATTCTAAGTGTGTCGTCTGGCGTGTTTGCAGAAGAGATGACAGGGACGCTGAACGTGCAGCTGCCATCGAGCGCCTCTGGCATTGAGCTGACGCTTTACCGCGTGGCGGATTATGATGGAGGTAATTACGTATTTACATCTGCATTTTCTGACAGCGGGATTACGATTACGGACCTGAATGATTCTTCGGAAGCACAGGGCGCGGCTTGGGATCTCGCGGACTACGCGGCAGCGCAGAAACTGTCCGCAAATTCGAAGGACAGCGTGATTGCGGGAGTTGTGACGGCGGATGAAAGCGGCCAGGTGACCTTTGACAGCCTTTCTCTGGGACTATATCTGATCGCGCAGACGGACGGTACAGATATTTTGGAAGTGCAGCCGGCTCTGATCCCGGTACCTTATAGCGGTGTGGATGATGGAGAGGGCTGGATTTATGATGTGACAGTTTCCCTGAAGTATTCTTTCCCAGGCGGAGCAGTGATTCTGACCAAAACAGATGATGCAGGGAATCTGATTGTTGATGCGGTGTTTGTCCTGCAGCAGAAGGTTTATGTGGAGAGTGCGTCAGAGGTGCCTTCTGACGCGGAGTCCGGGACGGACGACGGAGGAGTCTATTACTGGAAAGAGTTCGCAAAAGATTTAAAAACGAGTGAGTATGGTCAGATCGTGGTGACGGGGCTGCCGGCCGGCGATTTTCGTCTGGTCGAGACGGAGAATCCGGATGGATATGTGAACAGTTATTCGACGGTGACTTTTACCATCAGCGCGGCAGGTACGGTGGAGGAGACAGACGGTCTGTATACGGCTGTTTCCGGCGATGTACAGGAGCTGACCGCGGTGAATACCCGGACGTCTGTGGAAATCGACAAGGTCGATGAGGCCGGGCAGGCGGTGGCTGACGCAAAGCTGGTCATCAAGGATGAGGATGGGCATGTGATCCATACGGATGACGGCGTTGCGGCTTATGGTATAAATACAACAGATGGTACGGACCTCCTTTATGGACTTCCGGCGGGGACTTACTACCTGAGCGAAGTAACAGAGCCGGACGGCTATAAATACACGGAAGATGTCATGTTTACTGTGAGCGAAGAGGAAGGCGCGGTAAATAAGGTGACGATGGTAGACCCGTCTTTGGATACTGGCAGTTCCAAAGACACGGAATCCGATGGGGAAGTGACGGAAGGGTCTTTAATTGTGACCAAGTCTCTGGTCACGCAGGACGGCATGCATTTGAGTTCGGACGACGCGGAGTATTATGTGGCGCTTTTCAGTGACGAAGAGTGCACCACGCGAGTTTCCGGCGTAAAAACGATTTATTATACAGGCATGAGTTCGAGCAGTGTGACATTTGAGCATCTCGATCTGAATACGACATATTATGTTGCCGAGACGGATGAATACGGAGAAGTCTATATCACCGGAACGACGGATGACGGCGTGATTTATGCTCCGGAATACCCGGAGACTACGTCTGTGACGATGACGCAGAGCAGTCACACAGTGGAATTTGTATTTGACAATGTTTTCTATGATCTGCCGTCGGGATATTATTACACCGGCGAGCTGACGATCATCAAAGAGACTGTCCGCGGCGGCGAGGCCTACGATACGGATGAAGTTTTCTACGCGAGGGTCTTCTCAGATTCGGCTTATACGCAGTCAGTGAGCGACATCATTGAATTGGAGATGGGCGGTGGAAACAGCAGCAGTTATACAATAGAGGCCGGCATTGGTGAGAATGCGAATGAGAGCGTGATTTACTATGTGGTTGAGACAGATTCTGATGGAAATCCGCTGAGCAATGACATGGGACTGGAGTTTACGATATCCACCGACAAGACTTCCGTGACACTTTCTGCAGGAGGCAGTTCGTCTGATACAGTGACGATTACGAACACCTTTGCTTCTAAGGAAGAGACAGAAACGGAAACTGAGGCAGAAACGGAAATTGAGACAGAGAGTAAGGCTGAAACTGACGCCCCGACGGATGGGGATACCCCGGACTCTCAGATAACGGGCGGTTCGACTACGGATAGTGCTTCGACGGAAGAGACGGCCACGACTTCCTCCGTGCAGACAGGCGATGAGACTCCGTTTGGCCTTTACCTGGGACTGATGCTATCGGCGCTTGGCATTCTGCTTGCGGCGGGGATCTACAGCAGAGCGCGGAGAAGATCCAGATTCTGATCTATGCAAAGAACCAAAGTTGCCCCCTTTGCAGCCGTAAAAAAATGTGGTAAGATAGCCATCGGGCAAAAAAATTTTGGAAAACTTGTGAAAATAAAAAACAGGAGGACTTCTCATGCCAAAGAGGACAGATATCCACAAGGTTTTGATTATTGGCTCTGGCCCGATTATCATCAGACAGGCCTGTGAGTTTGACTATTCTGGTACACAGGCGTGCAAGGCGCTAAAGAAGCTGGGCTACGAGATCGTGCTGGTCAATTCCAATCCGGCGACGATTATGACGGATCCGGAGATCGCGGATGTTACGTATATTGAGCCGCTGAATGTGACGCGGCTGGAGCAGATCATTGCGAAGGAGCGCCCGGACGCGCTGCTGCCGAATCTGGGCGGGCAGTCCGGATTGAATCTTTGTGCCGAGCTTGCGAGCGCAGGGGTTCTGGAGAAGTATCACGTACAGGTGATCGGTGTGCAAGTGGACGCGATTGAGCGCGGCGAGGACCGCATTGCCTTTAAAAACACGATGAACGCGCTGGGCATTGAGATGGCCAGAAGTCAGGTATCCTACAGCGTAGATGAGGCTCTTGCCATCGCAGATGAACTGGGATATCCGGTGGTACTGCGCCCGGCTTACACGATGGGCGGAGCCGGAGGCGGCCTGGTTTACAATAAAGAAGAGTTAAAGACAGTCTGCGCCCGCGGTCTGCAGGCAAGTCTGGTTGGTCAGGTGCTTGTGGAGGAATCAGTGCTTGGCTGGGAAGAGTTGGAACTGGAAGTCATCCGTGATAAAGATAACAACATGATCACCGTCTGCTTTATCGAGAACATCGACCCAATGGGTGTGCATACCGGGGATTCATTCTGCGCGGCGCCTATGCTGACAATTTCAGAGGAAGTGCAGAAGCGTCTCCAGGAGCAGGCTTACAAGATTGTGGAGTCCGTGCAGGTAATAGGCGGCACCAACGTGCAGTTTGCGCATGATCCGAAGACGGATCGGATTGTCGTGATCGAAATCAACCCGCGGACCTCACGTTCCTCTGCTCTGGCATCGAAGGCAACCGGCTTTCCGATTGCGCTGATTTCCGCCATGCTGGCGAGCGGACTGTCTCTCTCTGAGATTCCATGCGGAAAATATGGCACACTGGATAAATACGTGCCGGACGGGGATTATGTGGTGATCAAGTTCGCCCGGTGGGCATTCGAAAAATTCAAGGGTGTCGAGGACAAGCTTGGCACGCAGATGCGCGCGGTCGGCGAGGTCATGAGTATCGGAAAGACCTACAAAGAAGCGTTTCAGAAGGCCATCCGTTCTCTGGAAATCGGCCGTTATGGGCTTGGACACGCGAAAAATTTTGACCAAAAGACGAAGGAAGAATTGCTTTCCATGCTGATCACCCCTTCGAGTGAGCGCCATTTCATTATGTATGAAGCACTGCGCAAGGGCGCAACGGTAGAGGAAATTCATGAGATCACAAAGGTAAAGACGTATTTTATCGAACAGATGAAAGAACTGGTGGAGGAGGAAGAAGCGCTTTGCCAGAACAAAGGAAGCCTTCCGTCGGATGAGGCGCTGATTTCCGCGAAGAAAAACGGATTTTCGGATAAATACTTAAGCCAGATCCTGGAGGTTTCGGAAGATGCTGTCCGTACCCGCCGTCTGGAGCTGGGCGTGGAGGAAGCCTGGGAAGGTGTCCATGTGAGCAGTACGCAGGACAGTGCGTATTATTATTCGACCTACAACGCGGCAGATAAAAACCCTGTTTCCCAGGGCAAGCCGAAGATTATGATCCTTGGCGGCGGCCCGAACCGTATCGGACAGGGTATTGAGTTTGATTATTGCTGCGTACATGCCTCCTGGGCGTTGAAAAAGCTGGGCTTTGAGACGATCATTGTCAACTGTAACCCGGAGACTGTTTCCACGGATTATGATACATCTGATAAGCTTTATTTTGAGCCGTTGACACTGGAAGATGTTCTGAGTATCTATCATAAGGAGAAGCCGCTCGGCGTTATCGCGCAGTTTGGCGGGCAGACGCCGCTGAATCTGGCTGCCGATCTGGAGCGGAACGGCGTGAAGATACTGGGGACCGCTCCGTCTGTGATTGATCTGGCAGAAGACCGAGATCAGTTCCGTGCCATGATGGAGAAACTGGATATTCCGATGCCGGAATCCGGAATGGCCGTCAATATCGAGGAGGCGAAAGCAATCGCGGCGCAGATCGGCTATCCGGTCATGGTCCGTCCTTCCTATGTCCTTGGCGGAAGAGGAATGGAAGTTGTCTATGATGATGAGAGCATGGAGAACTATATGGCGGCAGCCGTCGGAGTGACGCCGGATCGTCCGATCCTGATTGACCGTTTCCTGAATCACGCTCTGGAGTGTGAGGCGGACGCCATCTGCGACGGTACACATGCCTTTGTGCCGGCTGTGATGGAGCATATTGAGCTGGCCGGCATTCATTCAGGAGATTCCGCGTGCATTCTTCCATCCGTTCATATTTCAGAGAAAAATGTGAATACTATTAAAGAATATACGAAAAAGATCGCGCAGGAAATGCACGTCAAAGGCCTGATGAACATGCAGTACGCGATCGAGAACGACCGTGTATTTGTACTCGAGGCAAACCCGCGCGCGTCACGCACAGTACCGCTGGTTTCCAAGGTGTGCAACATCCGCATGGTGCCGATCGCCACGGACATTATTACATCGGAGCTTACAGGGCGTCCGTCGCCGGTTCCGGCATTGAAGGAGCAGAACATCCCGAATTATGGTGTCAAGGAAGCCGTATTCCCCTTCAATATGTTCCCGGAGGTGGATCCGCTGCTCGGACCGGAGATGCGTTCGACCGGAGAAGTGCTGGGACTTTCGCCGTCCTATGGAGAGGCTTTTTACAAAGCGCAGGAGGCGACCCAGACCAGACTGCCACTGGAAGGTACGGTGCTGATTTCTGTCAGCGGCAGGGATAAGCCGGAGGTTGTGGAGATCGCCCGCAGCTTTGCGGAGGACGGGTTTAAAATCCTGGCGACAGGTACGACGTATGAGCTGATTGTTGAAAATGGAATTCAGGCGGAAAAAGTAAAGAAGCTTTATGAAGGACGGCCGAATATCCTGGATCTGATCACGAACGGCGACATTGATCTGATCGTAAATACGCCGATTGGAAAAGAGAGCGCTCATGACGACAGCTATCTGCGCAAGGCAGCTATCAAGGGCAAAATCCCGTATATCACGACTATGGCAGCCGCGCGCGTGACCGCGCAGGGCATCAAATATGTGAAGGAGCATGGACCTGGAGAGGTAAAATCTCTGCAGGAAATTCATCGTGAAATTACAGCTATGGAATCATAAAATGAAATCATTTCGTACAATATTACTGGACATTCTTACAGATATCGCAAGCGGCGTGCTGCTTGCCGTCGCATTCTACAGCTTTGCGATACCGGCTGACTTCCCGATGACGGGAGTCTCCGGTGTCGCGCTCATTTTCTACCATCTGGCAGGAGTGCCGGTCGGAATTATGACGATTGTGCTGAACATCCCGATCGCGTTGGGCTGTTACCGGACGCTTGGAAAACAATTTTATATCAATTCTCTGAAAACGACAGTGATTACTTCCGTTATCATGGATGTCCTGGGACCGAGGCTGCCTGCCTATCAGGGAGAACTCCTGCTGGCGGCTCTTTGCGCCGGTGTATGCTGCGGCCTGGGGTACGCGATTGTATTTATGCGAAATTCTTCGACCGGGGGATTTGATTTTATCATGATGGCGGTGCGCCATTATCATCCGCATCTTTCACTGGGACGGATTGCCTTTTTCATGGATGTGGTCGTGATTCTGATCGGCGGCGCTCTGATCGGGGATGTGGACGCAGTGATTTACGGGATTATTCTAAATTATCTGTATACAACGGTTCTTGATCACGTGCTTTATGGGACAAGCGCTGGTAAACTGACCCTGATTATTACTGATTATCCGGAAGAAATGGTGCGCGCGATTGATGAGACGACCGGGCGCGGCGCGACCATCCTTAATGGCTCTGGCGGATACAGTGGAGAAAATAAAAGCGTGGTGATGTGCGCGAGCAGCAAAAAGGAGATGTACGGTATCCGCAAACGAGCCCACGAAGTAGACGAAAAGGCGTTCGTCATTATCGTGGAGTCGAATGAGGTAATCGGAGAAGGTTTCCGGCTGCCAGGGGATACGTCATTGTAGAAGCCGCGCTGACTGCGCGGTGCGGACTGCCGCCTTCCACGGTCAAAGATCGGAACATAATCCGCCGTCCCATACAATGTTGCCGCCGCAGATGGTATAGTGGATTTTTCCGTACAATTCCATTCCGGTAAAGGGCGAGTTCTCAGATTTGGACTGGTATTGTCCGGCAATGAAGGTTTCATCCGGGTTAAAGATGACCAGATCGGCAACGCAGCCTGGACGGATAGAGCCGTAGAGCTGTTCTTTAACACCGAAGATTCGCTCTGATCCGGGTGAAAGCATATCTTTTGAAACGATGCCGGCAGGTGACGCGCCTTTCGGGAACAGTTTTGATCCGGATGATTGCGTTTCTTCAGAATCTGTGTGTCCCCAAACCGCGTATTTGCAAACTGCCTCCGGGACAGTTCCGGTCTGCGCCTGCTCATTGATCCGATAAAGCGCGGCGGGGTTGACTGTCATTTTTTCCAGAAGCTGCATCAGTGTCAGCTGCCCGGGACGGACGAGGTTTGTGATTCCAAGCGCCAGAGACGTCTCCAGACCGATAATGCCGCTTGGAGCTGAAAAGAAGTCTTCGCGATTTTTTTCAGCTGTGCGGTGCGGCGCGTGATCCGTCGCGATAATGTCGATGGTGCCGTCTTTTAACCCGGCGATGATGGCCAACCGGTCACTCTCAGTGCGCAGAGGCGGATTCATTTTCGCGTAGGTGCCGTAAGCTTCCACAGCTTTTTCTGTCAGTGAAAAATGATGAGGCGTTGCCTCAGCGAAGACGGGAATGTCCATTTTTTTTGCCGCGCGTACGAGCTCTACGGAAGTGGCGGAGCTGATGTGCTGGATGTTAATTACCGCTCCGGTGTAGTTCGAGAGCATACAGTCCCGGGCGACCAGAAGATCCTCCGCGACAGCCGGTGCGGTCTGGTTTGTACCTGCCTTTATGATAAAATCAGGGTCTTCCTCGTGAAACGAGAGAGGAAGCTGCAGTGTTTTTGCCAGGCGCATGGCATCGGCCGCCAACTTTTGATCCGTCAGCGGAATCCCGTCGTCGGTAAAACCACAGGCGCCCATGCCCGCCAGAGACTCAAAATCAGTCAGTTCTTGCCCAAGAAGCCCTTTTGTGATGGCTGCTGTAAAACGGATCCGGATGGATTCTTTTTTTGCGCGCAGGAGCAGATCCAGGAGTGTATCAGGATTGTCGACGGGCGGTTTGGTATTTGCCATACAGACGACTGTAGTAAAACCGCCGGCCGCTGCCGCGCGCGCGCCTGTGTGGAGATCTTCTTTATACGTATAGCCGGGGTCGCGGAAATGTACGTGTACGTCAATCAGACCGGGTGCCACTACACAGCCGGACGCGTCAAGGACGGTCTCATCAGCATCGCCATAAATGATCGTGCCGGCGGGACAGATATCCGTGATATGGCTGCCTGTTATTTTCAGATCAGCCTGATAAGTTTCTCTGGTACCTGGTGAGATGAGCAAGCCATTTTTTATAATCATAATAGAGTCCCTTCTGCGTTTTTGAATTTTTTATAAAGCAGAATATGCTTCGTCCTGCCGCGTGCGTGGTTTTATCTTTCTAAAACAAGGAAGAAAAGACCAGCGACTAAATCTGGTTTTTTGCCGCCCGAATCATTATAGAATAAAATCTTTTGTCTGTAAAACATTTTTTGCACTTTACATTTTGCTCCGAATGTGCTAGTATATCTATCGCGCGTGAGCGACGGCCGAATGGTTTTTGCTTAGCGCGGATGCACCTGTAGCTCAGAGGATAGAGCAGTGGTTTCCGGTACCACGTGTCAGGGGTTCGACTCCCTTCAGGTGCGTGAAGGCTCCGGCAGAATATGATGTTCTGCCGGAGCTTTTTTCTATGCGCAGGGGCGCGTAAGAAGTTCTGCGGCTTACGCCACACGCGCCCCGCGCCGACGGATAAGGGCGTTCCCCTATCCGATTGCGCAGGGCCGGGCGGGGCATATCCCATGCGAAGCGTGGGATGCCGCCCGGCGAGGGAGTTTTGCGGCTGAAGCCGCACCCGGCTCAGCTATTTTCGTACGGAGACGAGCTGTAGCCCGCGTGTTGCTCTGGTATACTGGTAAATCTGATTTCCGAGGACGTCCTCAGGACTGACGTATTTTTCATTAATTTCTGTTACAATTTCCTGTAAACATTCCCAACTCAGATCATGGTCAGAAGAGCCGAATGGCAGGATCAGGCATTCATGAATACTGCTCGGCAGGACATAGAAATTTTCACAGGTGTCCCTGCTGATCTGCTCCAGTACATCACTGAAAATGATATTAACTGCCCCAAAGTAGAACTCTTCATTTGTAAGAATATATATGGGCGGGTGCTGGGGCTCCGGCATAAGGAGTGAGTAACCCGGTATCCGCTCACAAAGGAACCGGTCCATCGAATCGAGACGGAAGGGAAGGAGCAGCTTGGTATTTGCCAGCGCAATGGCGTGCAGCCGCTCCAGACTGATTCCCCACATGTCCATGTGCGCGTTCCGCACGAGGATGCTGGACCTGCCGAAAACACTGTCGTCCATCCGATAATAATAGATGATGGCAAGATCCAGAAATCGCTGGTATGGGACGCTGTTTAAAAGCAGCCGGTTTGTCTCATAATTGACAAGCCGGCAGACGATGTTTTTTCGCGCCAGGTCGAAATTCATGTAAAAGGACAGATCAAACGTGCTTGTTTTACGGTTGTCATGGTGAAAATCCAGTATTTCTTCCGCAATCGTGTCCAGGTCGATGCCGAGGAGGTATTCCTGATAAAAGGAATCCAGATAGATTGCCGGTGCCGTGTTTTCTCCGGGCAGCAGGATTGTCATGCCGTCTGTCGGCGGATTATTCACCTTCTGTATACGGCTGATGTGAATTTGTGCGCGATGATCGAGCCGACGCTCGATTATTTTCGTGATCTGTTCTACAAACATACTGTAATTCAAATAGTACCACCTTTCTGTTGACTTATATTTTACTTGATTGCTGTGCGATTGATTCTGGTGTAATTGTATCTGGTGTAATGGATTCTGATGGGTGAAGAAGTTTTACCAATTTTTATGACGTGCTTCCCGCGGACCGCATGCAGATACGCTGGAATTATATAATATGTGATAGTAACAACCCTGGTGTTAGATGGTATTATAGCATATATAATCACATAAGGCAAGTGGAAACTTCATAATGAATGAAAGAAAAAATAAAACCAATCGAGTAGAGGAATTTGTTCCCTACTCGCCCGAGCGGGCAGGGTGCGGCTTTAGCCGCAAAACTCCCTCGCCGGGCGGCAATGCTGCCAAAATTCCTCTCGCGCCCCTGTGTGCATAAAAAAACAGGAGGCAGCTTTTGCCTCCTGTCTGATATGATTTGTATAAAAGAATCTGTTCGGAATGCTTATACACGGGAGAGGTATTCACCTGTCCTGGTATCAATTTTCAGCTTATCCCCTGTGTTGACAAAAAGCGGAACATACACAAGTGCTCCTGTTTCTACAGTGGCTGGCTTGGAAGCACCAGTGGCGGTGTCGCCCTTGAGTCCCGGCTCAGTATCAGTCACTTCGAGCTCTACAAAGAGCGGCGGCTCTACCGCGAACACATTTCCATTGTGGGAGCAAACCTTGACCAACTCATTTTCTTTGACGAATTTGAGGGCATCGCCAATCGTTTCTTTATTAAGACCAATCTGATCGTAGGTCTCAGTGTTCATAAAATAAAACAGATCGCCGTCTGCGTAAAGATACTGCATTTCAACACGATCAATACGTGCGGTAGGGAATTTCTCAGTAGGACGGAAAGATTTCTCTACTACACCGCCGCTGATGATATTTTTTAACTTTGTTCTGACGAATGCCGCTCCCTTGCCCGGCTTTACATGCTGGAATTCTATGATCTGATAAATGTTGCCATCCATTTCGATCGTGACACCGTTTCTGAAATCACCTGCTACTATCATTTCGTCGTCTCCTCCTGAATAAAAATCGTAAACGGCTCACTACCGTTTATCTCAAAAACTGATTCATATTTTCTGAATCGCATGATCTGTTTTATTCTACCTTATTCGTCTGTATTTTTCAACTGTTTTCTGCGGCAAAATTTATATTTCCTTAAGAAGCTGAAGTGAAAAAGTAAATTCCACTCTGAAGGGGGGACAAGTTGAATTTAGT
>JAJBVE010000239.1 GCA_020859995.1 Clostridiales bacterium | reverse complement strand
GTTAAGCACGCCGCCAGCGTTCATCCTGAGCCAGGATCAAACTCTCTGTAAAAATTTGATTCCGGGATCAGATAACGTTTGGCTATCATTTCCCTTTACTGTTTTAAAGGTCAGTTCCTTAAATTTAACTCTCGTACCCGGTCCTTCCTCTTCCCTGGCGGCCTCTTGCGATGCCTCCCGGTCTTCGTCTGAACCGGAACTTTCTAGAATCTTTTCAAGGTTGTCTCACTGTTCAGTTATCAAGGTTCTGTCACTTCTGTGTGTTTCTTTGTTTTGTTTTTGCCGTTTTCCTCAGCAGCGTTGACCATTCTATCATTGAGTCCCACTTTTGTCAAGCGGTTTTTTAAATTTCTTTTAACTAACTTTTTCGCCTGTTTTTCCAAACTTTTACAGTAATTTCGTATTTATTTCGAATTTGTCAGATATTTTAGTTAAAGATCCTCATTCTGAATCTTTGTAATTAAGCAGAAGGCAGTTTACCGCTCCTGCCCGCTGCGCGGTATGCCATAAGGGAGCTGCAGGGTGCGCACAGCGTGCCAAAGGGGCGACGGACAATCCGGACGAATACGCTTGCTTGCTGCTACGGGATGCGACCAGCGCAGGCCGCAATTTTCTTTACGTACCTCGGTCGGACAGGGAGACTTGTCTCCTGCTCGCCGGACATCATCCCACGCTTCGCATGGGATATGCCTTGCGCGCCCCTGTGCATCAAAAAAAGACCCGGCAGTTACGCCAGGTCTTTCTGTAGTATGCCCGCAGGCACAATATTGGCAGACAGTGTCAATTGCCTTCTCATCCGATATATCCATCAGAATCCTTATGCCGCGGCTCCTTTGCTGTTCGCCTTCAGCATACGGAATATATATGCGAGCATGATCACAGCTATAATAAAGGTCAGTACATCTGATACCGGCATGGAGTAAAGAATGCCGTCCAGACCGAAAAAGATGGGCAGGATCAGCGCCCAGCCGACACCGAAGACGACTTCCCTGATCAGGGAGAGTCCGGATGAGAGCGCTGCTTTTCCAAGGGACTGCAGGCAGATAAAGGTCCCCTTATTAAAGGTCGCCAGCGGAAGCATGCAGAGGTAAGTCCGGAATGACTTTACAGCGAATTCTGTGTAATAGGAGCTCTCATTCGACGCGCCAAAGATGCTGATCAGCTGTGTCGGGAATACTTCTACTATAAATAAAGCTACAAATCCCGTGATCAGCTCCCCGATCAGCAGGGTTTTCAGCAAGGTAAGCGCACGGTCGTTGCGATTTGCGCCCACATTGTATCCCATGACCGGAATGCAGCCTGCGGAAAGGCCTACCGATATCGAAATTACGACCTGGAAGAATTTCATTACAATTCCAAGCACAGCCATCGGGATCTGGGAGTATGCTTCCTGACCGAAAATCGGATCCAGCGCGCCATATTTCACAATCATGTTGTTCATGGCTGCCATAGCCGCGACGAGAGAGATCTGTGACAGGAAGCTGGTGATGCCAAGAGGCAGAAATTTTCCCATCAGGTTCGGGAAGAGGCCGAAGCTCTTCTTCTCCAGTTTTACCGCTTTCATATGGCACAAATACCAGATCGCCAATACAGCGGTCAGTATCTGACCTCCCACGGTCGCCACAGCCGCGCCCATCATCCCCCAATGCAGGACATAAATGCAGATCGGGTCAAAAATAATGTTAAATACTGCACCAAGCACCGTAGAAACCATGGCAAATCTCGGGCTGCCGTCGGAACGGATAATCGGGTTCAGGCACTGCCCGAACATGTAGGCAGGAATCCCTATGGTAATAAAGGTAAAATATTCCTTCGCGTTTGTATAGGTGCCTTCATTTACACGGCCGCCAAAAAAAGTCAGGATCTGATCCTGAAACACCGCGTAAATCAGAGTCAGTACCAGGCTGACAACCACAACCAGCACAACCGCGCAGCCAATGCTTTTGTGCGCGTTAGCCTTCTCATTTCTGCCCAGGCAGATGCTGACGTACGCACAGCAGCCGTCTCCAATCATCACGGCCAGCGCCAGCGCCACAACGGTCAGCGGAAAAACCACACTGTTCGCCGCATTTCCGTAGGAGCCCAGATATGAGGCGTTGGCAATAAAAATCTGGTCGACGATGTTGTACAGCGCCGCGACCAACAGTGAGATGATACAGGGCACCGAATACTTTCTCACCAGTGTGCCGATCTTCTCTTCCTCGAGAAACTTGTTTGCTTTCTCTTCCATTTGTTTCACACTCCATTTCTTGTGTTTCATACATCGCCCGGCATTTATGGAGAGCAAAATTACCTTATGTCTGTGCATGTGATCGAGCTGATGGCGGCTTATCCGCTTCTACTCGCCTGCGTCGTATGCCATAAGGATTGCCGACGCAGTCGGAAGGCGCCAAGTGCCAGTGGCACTCGTTTTATGTCCCGATTTTCGCAGAAAATCGCGGACGCAGGCGCCGACCGGAGCGAAGCGTAAAGCCTTATGGCTACGGGCCGCGTCCGGCTTTAACCGGAAAATTCCTTACGCAGTCCTGCGCATAAAAAAGACCGTCCTGTTTGCCGGCTTACAGCGAACAGAAACGGTCGTTTGCCATCTTTTTCCTTGAAAAAAGGCTCTGCACAGAATTGACTTTACATCGGGGCTGGTCACCGCTTTCTCCACACGCCCCGTGCAAGGACATACACTTCGTTTATGAATAATAAAACGTTTGAATCCTTCAAAGCTGTTTTATTTTACATCAAGTTTTTTCATTTGTCCATGTGCAAAATCTGAATTATTGTTCTGAAATTTTCCCGAATTTTCCGAAAAATTTCCCAGGAATCTCTGCGCACAAACCTCCCTGCTGCTAAAAATCAATCCAGGGGTGCCGCGCCTAAGCACAGGTTTTTCTTCCGGATTTTCAGATCCGGTAGAGTTCCTCCGCATTCCGGTGCAGCATCGCCTCTTTTTCCTCGTCCGTAACATCCAGCGCGCGCACGAAGGCCGGTCCGTCCGTGAGCCATTCTTTGCGGACCGGATAGGAGGTTCCCCAGATGATGTGATCGGCGCCAAGCACCTTCACCGCGCACTCAAGCTGAGTCTTACCCCAGGGCTGCGCGTGGGACATCTCGAAATAAATGTGCTCACGGAAGCGGGCCGCCGTCTCGCCGCCGTCGGATTTGAAGCGGCTGACATCCTCGGTCTTTTTCGCCTGCTGCGGAAACATCATGTTGGCGATGGCAAAGAAACCGCCGCCGAGCATGGAGTGCACCATCTTGATATTCGGATATTTGATAAAAAGGTCGCTGAATACTTCGCGTCCTACCGCGAGTCCCTGGTCCACGCACCGCCCGTAGGAGCGCCGCACGTTATTGTAGGCCAGGAAGGACTGAGGCTCGGCTGGAATTGGGGTATGATGCACGTAGACGTTCATCTGCAGCTCATTGACTTTTTCAAAAAATGCATCGAAGCGCTCGTCATCAAGGTACGCGTCGTCATAGTGCGCACTCACCTGGACAGCATTCATGCCAAGCTCATTTTTGCATCTAGCCAGCTCCTCCAGGCTTTCCGGTGTGCCGTAAGGCGGAACGACCGCAAGCGGAATCAGCCGGCCGCCGCTTTTTTGCGCATACTCATACATGCCGTCGTTGAACAGCTTACAGAAATCCAGATCCATCCATTCATGACAGCCCGGCACTTTAAGCACCGCCTTGTCCACGCCTGCCGCGTCCAGGTCGGCCAGCATGCTCTCCAGCACATAGTCTCCCTGCACGTAATTCAGGTTCGGGCTGCCCTCCGGCTTTTCCAGTACAACCTGCTTTTTCCCATTTGCGCCGGGGATTTCCTCGCAGCGGCCGACCCATCCGAATTTCGTCTGCCCTAAAAAGCGCTCCATCAGGGCATCGTCTTTGAAAAGCTGCTCCGGTACCCAGTATAAATTAGCGTCTATGATCATTTTGATCTGCCTCCGTTTCTTTTCCTTTCCATATTTACACGGGCAGTAATTGACTGCCCGCCATAATTAATCGCTCCGTGCTGTTTTGCTGATTATGCTTCAACCGATTGTATATACCAAAAATAGCTTCCCTTCCAAAGCATATAAACCATCTTGACAGCCCAGATTTCACTTCAATACCATATAGCCCTGCGCAGCGCTGATTTTATAGTATCCTCACTAAAGAAGTGTCACTTCGCGGAAATAACTCACACACCGCCCGCTGCACGAAACACCATCTCTAAAATTCTCGCCGGAGCCTGGCTTTACAGCAGCTCTCCCAGCACTTCCGCCGCCTTTTTGGCGAGCATTTCCGCCGCGCCGCGCCCGAAGGGGGAATTCTGCGCTTCGTAGCAGCAGCGGTCGTAGGCGCTCTCATCCGCCATATATTTGGATGCGCCGTTTACCAGCGTGCACACCAGTGTCGTGCTAAAGCCGGACTGATCCATAATAGAAGCTGCCGTCATGCAGGTCAGCTCCGGCTTTACGCCCAGGAGCGCCAGATCGCCGATCCGGATTGCCTCGATTGTGGTTTCACTCTCGCCATCCGGCTCATAGACCGCTGCTCTGGTCGGGCGCAAGCTGTGGAGATCACGGTTCATGTGTTTTGCAGGGACCGTAAGGCTCGCGGAAATGGTGCGGATGGGCACTTCGTCCTGCGCAAAGGAGGCTTCCTGTGCGATCTCGCAGATCCGGCTCTTGAGAATATCGGAGAGCCGCCCGCAGATCTCGAAGCCTTTCTCATGCTGGTCTGAAACGATTTTCTGCCCGTTTGCAAAGGTCTCATGGACCGATTTTTCGATAGGTGCCTGGTCTGCCGCCGCACCGATCAGAAACAGCGCCACCAGAGAATCTCCCGACTCTTTCTCGGCCTTACGGCAGGCGAGTCCGGACACATCCGGCGTGATCGGCTTCCTTCCATCGCTCAATACGGACTGATCCATCACAGAGGACTGGATCGCGAAATGGCTGATCAGGGCAATTGGCTGCCCTTGCAGATCATCCAGGCGCAGTACCGTTAAGGTACGGTCGGTCGGGCCGTCTCCATTGGTGCCGACCCACCAGCCGTCATCCAATTCAATATCCCGGCTTGCAACAATGCCGCACTCACCAGTGCCAATGCCTAAGCAGGCGGGGCGCAGCTGCTCCATAGCGTCTTTCGCCGCGCCGACAGCTGCCGACTGCAAAGCTTCCCGATACTTTTCCCTCAGTGCAAGCTGTTCCTGTGAAGAAAACATGTGATCGGGCAGCAAGTGGGGTGAAGAGAACGAATGAGTGACACAGACCCAGATATTTTCTATTTTTATCCTGTTTTCTTCGGCAATGCGGGCGCGGATAGCGTCCACCTCTTCTCCCGGCATGGATGTAATTTCAAGTGAAACGAGAAGGATCGTTTCTGCTTCTGTCCCAATTATTTTCGAAGTGTCCGCTCTGGGAATGTCCCCGGTTTCAGCCGTAGCGGCCAGATCATTGGTGTTTCCATCCTGGCAGATCGCCACTGCCCTGGCGTGAATCGGATCGTGTACTACTCCAAAATTTTCAACTGCCAGATACTCCGGCGGAATCTGGATTACACGTCTTTCTGCTCCTGCCCTTAATCCTGCCATGTGGTTTCCCTTCTTTCCTTAGTTTAATAATATCCTGGTCAACTGTTCCGTATTTCAAAATTACGAGACTTGTCCTGCAATCCGTGTGGGATGCCTGCATTCACAATCTTCGATCGGGGAATATCACACGCGAAGTGTGGGATAGCCCCCGGCGAGGGGCACGGCCCCATCGAGAGCAAATCTCATTTAATTGCACTGCGCGGCAGCGTCCTTCTCACCACTCAAGCAAGGCCTCGCACATCGACTCTGTAGAGTCCGCGCTCTCATAGTTAAATACAAACACTTCCTCATCCGTCGTCACAACGATATAACTTTTTACGGACTGTTTCACACATATGGTATACAGTCCCCACTCATCATTTTCCCAGGTACCGACCGTGTACTTTTCCTCGGAAATGACCTCAGAAGCCACCCCTTCCGTAAAAGAATATACCAGCTCAGCGGACCGAATTTCGTCTTTGGCAAACTGAATGATGATTTCATCCTTGTAATAAACGGAAAACACCTCGTCCTCGATCTCAATTTTCACGGCTGCAGATCTGAAAATTCCCAGCGCATAAAACACAGCAACCAGCACGACCACCACAGCAAATCCTTTCACCGCGTTTACAACGCCCTGGTGTTTTTCCATAAACTCATCCATGTCATTCCTCCGTTTGATATCCGGCTGATGCCGTCCAATACTTATTCGTTGTATGCTCGGTATTCATCCATCGTTTACTGGCCGCTGTATGATATGTACAGTCCGTCAGTATTTTCCGTACCTTTTATCTATTTGTCCTGAATCAGCTGTACTTCTACCGGGACATGACCTCACATCGCTGCCGCACGTCTTTGCACATCGCCGTTTTCGCAGAAATTCTGCCGTGCCGCAATTCCCGACAGTGCTGCAATCCAGGCTGTTGCCGAAACCGCCTGAATATTTTTACAGCATCGTCTTATCATAAGAAAAGCGGAACCCCTTGTACTCAAATTCAACCATATTGGGATTTCCTTTGAAAAACCCGTTTTTCGGCACATCCGCGCTGTGCGGGAACTGGCAGTCATAAATGATATGGCCTTCCTCGTCCCGCTCATCTGTCATCGGCGGATGTCCGCCTCCCTTATGGGGCGGTTCCAGCTCTTCGCCATTTATGACTTTGCAGGCTGCCTCGTAAAAAGCTTCCAGCGTGCCGTCTTCCAGCTTTTGGGAACCTCCGTAGATCGCGTCAAATTCTCCTCTATGAGCCATCAGTTTTTCCAGATCCTGCTTCCATTTACTCACGGAACCATTGAGGGTCTTGCCATGCCCCATGATTTCATCTCCGGTAAAGAGCAGCCGATGGGTCCGGTCGAGAATCGCGATGCCGTCTGCCGTATGGTCGCCGATACGGATAATTTCCAGCTCACGACCCTTAAGCGGAATAACTGCGCCGTCTCCCACAGCCGTCTTCGGATAATCAGGCGAGGGAAAGTCAATCCCGTCAAAGCTCGGATAAGGGATCGATGCCAGTGGCAGTGCTTCCTCCCCCATAAAAGCCCTATCAAAGTAAAAATTATTTGCCGAGTGGTCAAAATGGTGATGGGTATTGATCACCCACGGCACCGGCTTTCCACAGAGCTGTTCGAGAAATTCCCGCAAATTTCCCGCGCCATAGCCAGTGTCAATCGCCACTCCGGTCTCATCGCCCGCCAGCAGATAATGATAATCGCCGGAGCTCATAATCTGCCAGGTGCTCTCGTCAATCTGCGTGACTTCGTAATAGGGAACGTCCATCGGTGTGAGCTTCCCATCCTTGTGTCGAATCCAAACATCATGTTTTGGGGAAAAATCAATCGTTTTCATCTGTCCCTCCGTTGCTTTTTTTGTTCTAAAATGCTATAATGCATCAAATAATCCGTGTTGCTTTATGTGATTCTGACAGCCGCAACTGCCGATCCCACAGGAAATTTTCAGCATTTTCCATGGCAGCATGCTTTTGTCAGACATCTTCTGCAAAAAACTGTCAACGCCTTTCGCAGGATCTGCGCAGGATCCTTTGATGACAGAACGACCGGCTTCGTTTTAAATCACGATTCAAGCCATCCGTTTACCAATTTCATGCTTTTAAGGAATCAACCTCTATGCTGGATAATAATACCATAAAATATCTCAATGATTTTATCACACTTGCGGACGCCGGCAACTACACCAAGGCCTGCGACCGGCTCTACCTCTCAAAGTCAACCCTGGCCAAGCACATCAAGGATCTGGAGACGAGCCTGGGACACAAGCTTTTCGCCGCTTCCGGCCACAAACTTGTGCTGACGGACTTTGGAAAATTTTTCCGGGACTATGCCGACCGCTTTGTCGCCCTTGACCAGGAATACGAGCAGGCCCGGGCCGCCTATGACGAGGATGCTTCATCCGAAGTGCGTGTCGCTGTCTCCCCGCATATGAACTGCGATCACATGATGAACATGCTCTGGGATCATTTTGTGCCCTGGTATCCGCAGTACCATCTGGCTACAGTTGAATACCCGGCCGCCATCCTCTCGATGGAGGATCTGTTCGCGATGGGCTACGAGCTGGTCTTCGGACTTTCCTGGTCAAAAGCAAAATCCGGCTGCGGCTGCTTCCCCTGGGCAGAAAGTACATTGATTGCCGTACTCCCTCTGACGCACACGCTCGCCGGACGTGAAGAAATCCGGCTGGACGAGCTGAAGGGAGAATCCTTCATCCTGCCCCCGCGGGATACTGCTCTGCATCAGATGGCAGTCGCCTGCTGTAAGGAGGCTGGTTTTGAGCCGCACGTCAATTTTACGATTCAGGGAAATACCAACCTCGTGGATCTGGTAGCCGGCAATGTGGGCGTCTCGCTGTCGACTGCCAACGACCTTCCGGCGGATGTGTATTCTGACCGGGCGGCACTCGTACCGCTCTCCCCGGCAAGACCTATTTACCTGAATCTCTATTACCGAAAGGATCAGGCGCTATCCATCTCCGCCCGCACCTTTTTTGATTACGCGAAGCTAATTCACCGGGATCACCAGAAGGACATCCCATACTACGGACCGGAGGTAGGAGTTGAAAACCCTTTTTTTAAATGAGTTTCTTGTTCTCGCGGAGCAGCTGAATTTTTCAAATGCCGTCAAAAAACTCGGCATCAATCAGTCCGCGCTCTCCCGGCACATCAAGCAGCTGGAAGAGGAGCTCGGCACATCGCTGTTTTCCCGCACCACACAGAAAATCGAGCTGACCACCTACGGCAGCGCCTTTATTCCGCACGCAATGGCAATCATGGAGCACGAGAAAGCTTACGAGCGTGCCGCTGACGCCATCCGCAGAGATGCCGCGCACCGGATTTCCCTGGGCGTATGCGGTTTTCCCGGATATTACGGCATCACAGCGCTTTTCTCTGAATTCAAAAATCAGTACCCGGAATCCATCATTGACGTACACATGGGCTCCACCGCGGATATGCTCGGCCGGCTGCAGTCAGGCGTCCTCGATATCGCGTTCGTCCATGACACAGGCGGTCTTGAGGAGGATTATACCATGATTCCGTACCGGGAGGATTATCTTTCGCTGAGCCTCCCGGCGCAGCATCCGCTTGCCCAAAAAGCAGTCCTGCACCTGTCCGACTTAAAGGATGAGGTCTTCTTTATCCGCCACAAAAAAGATTCCACGCCCTGGCGTTTCGAGGTCCAGATCCTGCAGGATGCCGGCTTTACGCCTAAGATTTCTTCCAATAAAAATGCCTGGGAAGACTCTGTCATCAACCGCTGCAACGAGGTGTCCCTCGTAAAGCAGGGGCTTGCGGACAGGCTCCGGGGAAATCTCCATGTAGCCGTCGTTGATCTGGAGCCCCGGGTCCACACGGATCTCTACCTGATCTATCCGAAAAGCCGCCATCTGACTGATATCGTCAGCGCGTTTGTGAATTTTACCGCCGCGAGCCGGACGCCGCTGTGAGTCAGGGTTATGAATTTTTCGTCTTCGAGAACATCCACGCACGGATTGCTTCTATATTATAGGCGGTTTTCCATGTGCTGACATGGTGCTCGCCGCCGCGGCTGCTCCAGCCATTCGCCACGCTCTCGATCTTGTAGGGCGTGTAAATCACATTCGCGCCCGTTTCAACCAATTCCTTCGCAATCCGGGAAAGCTCTTCCTGCGGGGCATCCGCGTTGATGACCTTCCGCGCGACAAGGGCACCTTTTGATTCCATCTCACAGGCCATCTGATTCATGATCGGGAAGGCCTTCGCGTCGCCCATGGAATTGAGCATCCAGAGGTTCTGCTTCTCCAGCCCGCCGATCTGGCGGTCGTCCCACTGTCCGGCCACCAGGTAGGAGGCCGCAAACAGCTCCGGGTAGCGCACGTTCAGCACAATCGAGGACATACAGCCCATCGACTGACCGGTCGTGTAAAGTCTGTCCGTATCCACTGGGTAAGCTTCACAAACCCAGTCCAGCAGCCGCTTCGCCGTCTCCAGACGCGGATCGACATTCCAGTCATCGTCCACGATCGGCGGCCCGTCAAACTGCGGCGCCAGCACAAAACATTTCCGTTTTGCCTGCTCTTCAGGCTTTGCCCAGACGATGGCGCCCATCCCCTGCGCAAGTGTCAGGCGCGGATCCGCTCCGCACGGTCCCGCATCATGAATAAACTGCACCAGCGGACACCTTTCCTGCGGCGCCAAGTCTTTCGGAATAAAAAGATTATATTTCAGCCCTTCAAACTCGCCCTGGATAAAATCGTCGACAATCAGATTTTGTACACGGTCGTTCTGATCCGTGATTTTTATTATATCGCTTTCTGTGGTCTTCGGTGTTGTGCTTTCTGCGCCATCTGACGCCCTCATCGGGATATTCTTTCCCTCTTTTTCCCTATCTGCTGCGCCCGTCGCTGACGGGGTCATTTCATCCGCCGCGTCCATCGCCACAAGGATTGTTCCGTCAGCCGCACAAATCGGACAAGTCTGGCTCACCTTGACAGACGCCGTCTCCAGTGTAGTCGCCGTATGCTGCCAGGGATTTCCCGGGTGATAAAGGGCAGCAGCCTCGTCGGCGGCGGAGAGTTCAAGAGTCACCAGATTTCCTGACACGGAAATATCTGTGATGGTACGTTTTTCCACCCGAAACGCTTCCGCTGCAGTATCCAAAGCAACCGGCCGGTCATACTCTAGCACCGCACGTGTACATTTCTGCGCGTCCGGCCCCACCTCGGTCACCGCTGTAATGTGTAAAATATGTTTGTTGTTCATTGTCTGTCTCCACGATTATCAAACACGCGGCAGATCGGGACATCGGCCATCCGCATGTTCTGTCTCACCGGCCGTATATTTCATTCCCGGTCAGCAGCATATCCCGCCTGTCATTGTTTCCATTCCTGCCAGATCTTACGCCTGTCAGGTCTCACTCCTGCCAAATCTCATATATGTCAGGTCTCATACCTGTCAGATTTCATATCTGTCAAGTCTCACTCCTGTCAGATTTCATATCTGACGGGTCCCACGCCTGTCAGAGTCCATGCCTACCAGATCTCATGCGCCTCCCCGGCCGGAAGCACCGTCTGGTTCTTTTCTTCCCGGTAGGGCATCCCCCGCTCGATGAAAAAAATCGCCAGAGCCGCTGCCGCGCAGAGAAGCACACATCCGGCCAGCCTGAGCTCATTTGCGACAGAATCCACACCTAAAAAAATGTTGACGACGATCATCAGCGCCGTCGCCGCCAGGCAGAGGGCGGCAGTGACCGAAGCCTTTTTCAGGTTGTCAGATGAGCTTTGGTGGTCATACAGCGTCATCCGCTTTCTCATAAACACATAATTCAGCGTAGCTGCCGCGAGCAGTATCAGCCCGACAACCGAAGCAAATTCCGGGATGACCACCAAAAGAGAATAGGTCCCGCCGAATCCGTCCTGACACATGAGTGCAAAATATCCCGCACAGACTACCGCGACCAGCAAAACATACATCACGCGGTACCAGACATACATCGCCGGCGTGACATCCTGCACTAGCCAGGGCTCGGTGTAAAACCGTTCGACCTTAAAACCCCCGTTGGCCTTCTCCGTGCGGATTTCCGTGTAACCACGAAAATATCTGTGGTAGTACCTGCTGCGGTGAACGCCATCGTCCGTACTTTTTCCGAGCTTCTGATCCAGCTTCCAGTTGGAATTCACACCGTAAATGTCATTTCCGACCTTTTCGGGGCCTTTTTTCTCTTTTTTAAACATTATTCTCACGTCCTCTAAAAAAGATCAACTTTCATTTCAGGGTTTCCCGCTGCCGCCTTGACAGCCAAGCACTGAAGATCAGTCATTAATTTCCTTCACCCTGCAGCAGGACACAAAATGCTTTGGCTCTACTTCCTCAAGGATCTGCGGCTGACGGCATTTGTCGCACGCATACGGGCAGCGGGCTGCAAAACGGCAGCCTGGCTCCGGATTGATCGCTGAGGTGATCTCGCCTTTCAGCTGCACGCGCTGCATCGGGTGATCCAGATCCGTCGACGGAATCGCCGAGAGCAGCGCCTTTGTGTATGGGTGCAGCGGGCGGCGGAACAGCTCGCGGGACGGACTTGTCTCGACCAGCTGCCCCAGGTACATGACGCAGATATCGTCCGAAATGTGGCGGACAACAGAGAGGTCATGGGTGACAAACATATAGGTCAGCTGCATCTGCTCCTGCAGATCCATCAGCAGGTTTAAGACCTGCGCCTGAATGGACACGTCCAGAGCAGATACCGGCTCATCGCACATGATAAACTGCGGATTCAGAGCCAAGGCGCGGGCAATACCGACTCTCTGGCGGCGGCCGCCGTCCATCTCATGCGGATAGGCGAGGCGCAGACGCTCCTCGATGCCGACCAGGTCCATCAGTTCTTCCGTACGCTGCTGCACCTCCGCCTTCGAATAGCGGTGAGATTCCTGCAGCGGCTCCTTGATCGTCGCCTCCACGCTGGAGCGCGGATTCAGGGACGAATAGGGGTCCTGGAAAACGATGCTGACCTTCTCACGCAGCTCGCGGAGCTTTTTTCCCTTTGCGTAGGTGATATCCTCACCGTCCAGGCGGACGACGCCGTCCGTCGCGTCCAGCAGGCGGATGATGGTGCGGCCGAGGGTACTCTTGCCGCAGCCGGACTCGCCCACCACGCCCATGGTATGTCCTTTTTCAATGGATAACGTAATGTCGTCTACGGCGTGGTTCGTACCGGCGCCTACGCTGAAATATTTCTTTAAATGTTCTACCTCAAGCAGTGCCATGCTCACACGCCTCCTCTCGCAAATTTGCAGCAGCGGACAAAATGGCCCGGTTCAATTTCTTTCATTTCCTGATTTTTCACGCTGCACTCACCCTTGCAATCCGGACATCTCGGCCCAAACTTGCAGCCATCCGGCAGATTGGTCGGATCCGGCGGCAAGCCATGGATCGGGGAGAGACGCTTGGAATCATCGTCCAACTTCGGCAGAGAGCCAAACAACCCCAGTGTGTACGGATGCTGCGGATTGCGGAAGATGTGCTCCCGCGTGCCGTATTCCACGATCTCGCCTGCGTAGATGACCGCCACGTCATCGCATGTCTCCGCCACGACACCCAGGTCGTGCGTGATCAGGATCATGGAAGTGTTGAATTTCTCGCGCAGCTCGCGCATCATATCCAGCACCTGCGCCTGAATTGTCACGTCCAGTGCCGTCGTCGGCTCATCCGCGAGGATCAGTTCCGGGTTGCAGGCCAGCGCCATGGCGATGACCACGCGCTGTTTCATGCCGCCGGAGAACTGATGCGGGTAGTCCATGTAGCGGACGCTGGCGATGCCTACCAGCTCCAGCATCTCAATCGTGCGCTCCTGCGCCTGCTGCTTGGTATAATCATTGTGCTGCAGGACGACCTCGCTGATCTGGTCGCCGACCGTCATGGTTGGATTCAGCGCCGTCATCGGATCCTGGAAAATCATGGCAATTTTGTTGCCGCGGACCTTCATCATCTCTTTTTCCGGGAGCTTTAAAAGATCCTCTCCGTCCAGAAAGATCTCACCCTGCTTTATTTTCGCCGGAGGCGTCGGCAAAATCCGCAGGATCGCCTTTGCGATCGTCGTCTTGCCCGCGCCCGTCTCGCCCACCAGACCAAGGGTCTGGCCTTTTTTCACTGTCAAATCTACGCCGTTGACCGCCTGGACAATCTGTCCGCCGGAGGAATACTCGACGACAAGATCCTTGATTTTCAAAAATTCTTCACTCATCTTCTTTTCCTCCCATCAGTCCTTCAGTCTCGGATCCATCGCGTCGCGCAGACCATCGCCTAAAAGGTTGATCGCCAGCACGGTGAGCAGAATCACAAATCCGGGCCACAGCATCTCGTGCGGATATTTGGTCAGATACTCACGCGCGGAGGAGCACATCGCACCCCACTCAGCGGTGGGAGGCTGAATGCCCAGTCCTATGTAGGAAAGTCCCGCCGCAGACATCATGGTGCCTCCGATCTGACCGGTCGTACCGACAATCGTCGGGGCGATAATATTCGGCATCATATGCTTAAACATAATCTTCATCTTCGAGCAGTTCATCGCTTTCGCCGCTTCCAGATATTCCATCTCACGCTCCTTGAGCGCCATCGCGCGGGTGCCGCGCACCGATCCCGGCAGGCCGGAAACAGAGAGCGCCAGCACGGTATACCCGAACCCGGAGCCCAGCGCGGAGGAAATCACGATCGCCAGCAGCGTACCCGGAATCGCCATCCACACATCGCAGATACGCATCGCGATGTTATCGACCTGACCACCGTAATAGCCGACGATACAGCCAAAGAACACACCGAACACCATACCAACGACGGCCACAGTAAAGCCGAGCATCAGGGACATCCGGCCTCCGTAGAGGATACGGCTGAAAATATCACGTCCCAGGTTGTCGCAGCCCATGATGTGCGCCAGGCTGGACCCCGCATTCAGGGAAGTATAATCCATGTAGTTCGGATCATAAGGCGCGATCAGCGGCGCAAACACGCACGCCAGAATGATAATCACCAGAACAATCAGCCCCAGCATGGCTGTTTTGCTCTTTACCAGCCGCCGCATAATCTGACGGAGCTGGGTATCTTTTTTCCGTTTCGGCACGGAAGAAGCCTTTGTAACGGTTGCTGCATTCGCCATTATTTCTTCCCGCCTTTCTTACTGCCGCCTTTTTTCGCGGCATAGTTTACATACTGCGCCTTGATACGCGGATCAAGGTACGCATAGACCAGATCGACCAGCAGCGTGATCACCGCTGAGAACAGTGCCAGGATCATGACGGAGCCGCGGACCACGGGGTAGTCTCTGGAGTTCACGCCGGTCAGCAGGTACTGCCCGATGCCCGGGAAAGAGAACACCGTCTCGATCACGACTGTGCCGCCGACTACCATGGAGAGCTGCATGCCCAGAGAATTTACTACGGGGATCAGCGCATTCGGAAGCATATGCTTGTAGATAACAGTGCGCTCCGGAAGTCCTTTCGCACGCGCCGTCGTAACGAAGTCCGCACGAATGGTCTCAAGCGCCGCAGAGCGCGTCTGCCTTGCGTTCATGGCCATACCGGATAAGGAGTTTGCCAGCACCGGCATGATCCAGTACATCCAGGTCGGATAGGAGCCGCTGATACCAAACGGCGGCAGCCAGCCCAACTGCACCGAGAACAGGACTACCATCAGAAGTCCGAGGAAAAACTGCGGCACAGAGATAAATACCATCGCCAGAACCAGGACGCCCTGATCCCAGATCGTATTTCTGTGAATTGCCGCATTGACGCCGAGTGGGATGCCGATGATGATGTTCAGTGCCATCGAGATCAGTCCCAGCCCCAGCGTACGGGGAAGACGGGTCGCGAATTCCTGAATGACAGGAATTCCGTAAACGTAGGATTCGCCGAAATCCAAACGGCAGGAATTTACCAGAAACTCAACCAGCTGCACCATATAAGGCCGGTCAAGCCCCAGCTGCTCGTGTACACGCGCGATATCCTCATTCGTGGCGCCGGACCCCAGAATGATCTGCGCCGGATCGCCCGGTACAAACCACATGATCGTAAAGATGATGACGCCCACACAGGCCATGATCACGATCAGCCAGAGAAGTCTTTTTACTATATATCTCCACATAGTTACGCCTTTCTCATTTTTTAGTAGAATAAATTGGGCGCCGCTCCGCAACAGCCGGAGCGGCGCCCTGAGGAAAAGTATGAGCTTGTAACTGTTCAGTACCTTCACAGTTACGAGGCTTATCCCGCACTTTGTGCGGGATGCCGCCCCGGCGAGGGGAAAAGCCCATTTAAAATCGCTTCGCGATGGGGCTTTTCCCCACATAATATACGTTTTCATACGTACTTCGCAGCAAGTGCGAAGTACTGTACTGAATAGTTACATGAACATATTTGTTTACATTACTCCACAGAACCGTCAAAGCAGCATGCGCCCGGCAGCAGGTTCAGGCGGTCAGACAGGCATACATAGGTGCAGTCTTCCGGAACGATATCATAGTTGTTTCCTGCATAGAGACCCATTGCATATCCGTTGTCTACACACATCTGCCACCATGCCAGCATGTTCTCAGAGGTGTGGCCTTCCGCCGTGTTGCAAAGCTCCAGGAGCTCCTGCCACTCGTCATTTACGGTAAAGTAGCCGTTCGCTGTACCGGTACCGCCATTGCTGTTGTAATCAAAGCCATGGCTCCATACCTGTACGTTGTAGTCGCCGGCCATCATGCCGAACATCATATTCCATGCGGTCGAATCCGCCAGTGTGGTAGTCTGTGTCGCCTGATCTACGCCCTTTACGGTCGCGTTGATGCCAGCCGCTGCCAGCTGTGCCGCAATGATCGTAGCTACATCGTTGTAGTCACTCTGGGTGAGGATCGTCAGAGTTTCTCCGTTGTAAGAAGAAGCTGCCAGATACTCCGCTGCTGCTTCCAGATCCGCGCCATCGTTCGTGTTGTAGTTGTCAAGGCTCGCCCAGTCTACATAGCTGTAATCCGAATAGTAATCGGTTGCGTATGCATACAGTCTGGTATAGGTCCCGCCAAGGGCCGTGATCAGACCATCCTGGTCGATCGCGTTCAGAATCGCCAGTCTCAGGTTCACATCGCTTGTTACGGAATCATCGCTGCAGTTGAGGCAGAGTCCGTAAACGAACTTCTGTACGTAGCTGTATACGCTGTACTGATCGCCGTAGCTTCCGTCATCTGTGAAAGTCTCGATGTTCTCCAGAGGCATATCATAAACCATATCCAGAGCGCCGGACTGAAGGCCGGTCTCACGGGAGTTGCCCTCATCTACGAACTGATAGGTGATGGTCTGCACATTCGCCTGTGACTCCTGGCGGCGCAGAGACTCATCGGTCTGCCAGTAATCCTCGTTTTTCTCAATTACGAGTGAGGAGCCGGAGGTATAAGACACAAACTTATACGGGCCGGTGCCGCACATGGAGCTGGTCAGGTTCGCCGTGCAATTCTCCGATACGATAAAGCAGCGGGAGAGGAAGTTCTCCAGCGCGCCCAGAGAATTCAACTCCTCTGAGAAAGTAAACAGAACCGTGGTGTCATCTTCCGCTTCCACAGAAACCAGCGTCTGCCAGTTGGATGTCGTCGCGTTCTCATACTGATACATATAGCTGTAAGCTACATCAGATGCCGTGATGTGATTGCCCTCATGGTCATAAATGTAATCATAGATATAAACCCGGTACTCTGTGCTGCCTTCCTCATGGTCGTATCCGCCGAACTCACCGCGGCTTGCGTCCGCCAGCAGCGCATAAAACTCGCCATCCGCAGAGGTTTCAAACAGCATCTCGTAGACTTCATAGTTGCCCGGCACATTGTTGTCTGTTCCCCAGGGCTCAATGGAAGTCGCTGTATTCCAGCCGACTGTCAGAGAGGAGCGTGTTACTGTATTATCGATGTTGCTGGTGTCATGAAGTGAATCATCACTTGCAAACGCGCATGTCCCAAGGCTCATGGCCAGTACTGCGGACATACATACGGATAAAAGCTTCTTTTTCATGTTGATCAGTTTCCCCTTTCTTTATCAGATTACCTGAATGTTAAATGAACTGCTTCCCTGCCCGGTCATCCTGCGAGATTTCTCCCCCAAAATCACCTGCAGATTTTGCCGCTCCCCGGACTGACCGGTCAAGATTTTGCCCGGAAAGCGCATATCAGGAACCGTCGGACGTCTCCTTCGGATTCCTTTCCCCGCTCTTGACGCCAATCACGGACAAGAGCTTTAAGTGAGATCATTTTACAAATATCTCTGTGCAGTTTCAACACGGGAAAAACTGGAGTTTTATTCATTTTTTGCAATAATCACCACATATGCCTTCCGTTTTTTATTATCTTTCGTGGTTTTGCACTATTTCAACTAATATATGCTGATATTCTCATTTGCCAGCAGGAGATTTGTCATTCAAAAAAATCCAGGCAGGCTCTGCCGCCAAAGCAGTTCCTGTCTGGATTTATCTCTTGGTTATCTCTGAATGGTATAGCAATTCTTCCATCAGAAAACTTCTGTTGTTTGCAAGTATGCCTAAATCATATGCATGCTTTTGTCTATTGGCTCACGCCCCCTGGATCTGCTTCAAATCCGCAAAGGTCCTGATCGGCCATGTCACCTTCTCATGTGTAGCCGCTTCGCCGATACCCGCTCCGTCAAATCCTCCGGCCACAGCCGCTTCAATGCCGGCCAGTGCGTCCTCGACCACCAGGCAGTGTTTCGGATCCAGTCCTAAAAATTCCGCCGCCTTCAGAAATACCTCCGGATTCGGCTTGGAGTGTGTAATGTTGGTCCCATCGCTGATTGCGTCAAAATAATCTCCCAAACCAATTCGTCCAAGGATCAGCTTCGCGTTTTTGCTGGAGGAGCCGATCGCCAGCTTCGCGCCGCTCGCCCGAAGCGCGTCCAGTGTCTCTTTTACCTCCGCGCTTAAATCCGCCTCTGACATCTGCTGCAGCAGACCGCGGTACATTTCATTTTTCCTGGCGGCCATCTGCTCTTTTTCTTCCTGCGTGTACTCTTTCTCGCTTCTCTCTAAGATGATGTCCAGACTCGCCATGCGGCTCACACCCCGCAGGCGGTTGTTAATCGTCTCGTCAAAATAAACGCCAATCTCATCCGCGAGCGCCTTCCACGCCTGATAATGATACTTATCCGTAAAACAGATCACGCCGTCCAGGTCGAAAATAATTCCCTGATATCTCATAATTCCTTTGTCCCTCCCGGTTCCTATTAATGAAAATATAGCCTTCTAAATACTGCTGTCACGCACAGTCCGCCCCGCATCGGTACCCCGCGCGGTTGATCCGGACCACATTGGGAATCAGGCCACGGTCATTATACTCTCTCCGGCCATTTTTTACAATCCCTAACTCAGTCCGTCCGTCAGAGAGATTTCACAGTGTGAGATTTCACATTGTCAAAAAATGATGATCTGCTTTCACAGCAGCATTATTTCTGACATTTTTACAGCCGGGAATTTTGGCAGCAGCAATGTTTTCAGTGAACATTTTTTCAGTCAACAATTTTTTTCATGAAAAATTCTTCGATTTTCCTTGCAATCCGGATAGATTTCGTTTACAATAGCAGGCAATGGAGATATAGCTCAGCTGGGAGAGCATCTGCTTGACGTGTAGAGGGTCACAGGTTCGAGTCCTGCTATCTCCATTTTTTTCATCTAACACATCCGGCCGCATTCGCGGCCGGATGGTAAAATCAGCAGATCAGTATATTTTCTATTTTTTTCTTTTGTATATGCATGTTTGTTTCAAAAACTCAAACTTCAGATTCGTTTTACAAGTTCTTTGCGCTCCTCTTCAGATACATCCAGCAGATCCATTGCCTTTTCCGCGGATATTCCCATTTTCTGCATCA
>JAJBVE010000193.1 GCA_020859995.1 Clostridiales bacterium | reverse complement strand
CGTCCATCATAATAAGTGTCCGTTGAAACTCATCCAGCTTTTTCACAACGCCTGTAACGGTACTATACTCACCGCCGTTCTTCCGTTTCTTGTCGTGCATCTGCGAAGCAGATGTGCGACGTAGGCCGAGCCATCGCGCTTGAGCGCGATTTTGCATGGAATATCCCGTACGAAGTGCGGGATGCCACCCGGCGAGGGCGAGGCTCTCCCGTTCGTCCGGCACAAAATAAGTAATCTCGACTATCGGTGAGTCCTTCAGGTGTGATCTGAGCAGATTGAGTCGTTCCGAAAGCTTCTGTTGTTCGCTTTCGTCCAATTCCAGACGCTGATCTGTCAGTCGTTCGGTTTCTTTAACAGCAGCATCGTAACCGGTGAGTGCCGCGAACGGCGAAAACTGCGCTGCTCTGTCTGTCATGGACATATGAGGACGATGCTCCGATACATGGTGGGGCAGGTCGAGGATGTCCTGATAATCTTCTAATTTTCTGTCAGCCATTATTCCTGCATCTCCTCTTCTGTTTTTTCAACCATCGTTCTGTATCTTAGCCGTGGTTCTGCCTGCCCGCTACTTTTTATGTCTGCCGGTCTGTGTCTTAACCGCCGTTTTGTCCGGCATCCGGCCCGCTACTTTTTATGTCCGCCAATCTGTGTCCTAGCCGTCGTTCTGCCCAGCCAGCTATTTTTTATGTCCGCCAATCTGGGCATTGCGGTCCCTTCCAGTGGCTCCCTCTTCCAGATTCATGCCTTTCAGAAGTGCATTTTTTCCAAATTTTTTTTGGATTTCCAAAACAGCTTTCTGCCTGCGCTTTTCTCTTTCCATCTCGACCTGTTCCGCTTCGCGCTGTTTTTCAAGCTCTGCGTAGTCTGTGAATAAGTCAAGCTGCTCCGGTTCCGGCGGTCTGATCTGATCTTCACTGACGACATGATTGGCGACAACATACATCCGGCGCACCAGCAGATTCTGGTCAACAATACGGTCAAACAATTCCATGGCCGCATCGGTAATCAGGCGCGTGGATGCCGTCTGCCTGCCCAGATTGACGGAGCCATGCGCCTGTTTTGGAATTCTTCTGCCGTAATGATCGGTTGTGACTTCTCCTTTATAGGATTTTCTTCGCGCAGGATCATTCAGATTTTCTGTATCATATCCGATGGTCAGCACAATCTGATCGGTAACCAGTCCTTTATCTACGAGGTCCAGTGAGAGCGCGTCTGCCATTTCGCGGACAACAAGCTTTGCCTTGTCAAATTCATAAGGAGATTGAAGTACCTGCCCGGAGCTGATGCTGTTGTTCTCCGGCTTGAATGATTTAATGTCGGAAATACGGCAGGGTTCCCATCCCCATGCGTGGTCAATCAGCAGCTCCGCATTGATGCCAAATTCTTTATAAAGCTGATCTTCACCATAGCTGCTCAGACTGTATCTGGCTATATCGCCCATCGTGTACAGCCCCATTTTTTCCAATCGTCTGGCATAGCCGCGGCCCACACGCCAGAAATCCGTGATGGGCTGATGTGCCCACAGCTCCCGGCGATAGCTCCTCTCATCTAATTCTGCAATACGCACACCGTCTTTATCCGCGGGAATGTGCTTTGCCACAATATCCATCGCAATTTTACAGAGATAAAGGTTCGTGCCGATTCCTGCGGTAGCCGTAATCCCGGTTTCTTTCAGAACTTCCCGAATCATCTTCATAGCCATCTCGTGAGGAGTGAGCTGGTATGTCTGTAAATAATCGGTCACATCCATGAACACCTCGTCAATGCTGTAAACATGGATATCTTCCGGTGCAATGTAGCGCAGATAAACCTGATAAATTTCTGTGCTTCGCTGGATATAATGTGCCATCTGCGGCGTGGCCACAACATAATCCAGAGAGAGTGAAGGATCAGAGTTCAGTTCAACAATATTGCAAGAGGAACCAGTAAAAGTTCGCCCGGGAGCGCGCCGCTGCCGCTCTTCATTTACCTGCTTCACCCGCTGAACTACTTCAAACAGTCTGGCTCGACCGGGGATGCCATACGATTTCAGGGAAGGAGAAACTGCAAGGCAGATCGTTTTCTCCGTGCGGCTCAAGTCTGCTACAACCAGATTCGTGGTCAACGGGTCAAGGCCGCGCTCCGCGCACTCCACCGAAGCGTAAAAAGATTTCAAGTCAATAGCGATATAAGAACGATCCGACAAGCAATTCACCTCCTTACCAAGATTTTTAACAAAACTACAGGAACACAGCACTACATGCCACCACAACGATTAAAGCCTTATTACTCTTTCACAAACTTCTCTACAGCCTCCAGCGCGATCTTATCGTGCTCTTTGGAAAACCCATGCTTCCCATCCGGAATGATCACAAGCTCCGCATTCCTATAAGCTTCCGCTGCTTTCCTGGCATAGCTGCAATTCACAATTTCGTCCTTTGTACCATGAACAATCAAAACCGAGCCATCATAAGAGCAAATTGCTTCAATAGCATCCACATCCAGAACAGACTGTGCATACGCTCTTCCAAGTTTCATAGGTCCGCAGTGAATCACTTCCGGAATATTATGCGGGTCAAATTTCGCGAACATCATTTTACCAGCTCTGGCATCATCTGGGATACACAATGCCGGATAAAACAGAATCAATC
>JAJBVE010000027.1 GCA_020859995.1 Clostridiales bacterium | reverse complement strand
ACAGCTGGGCATCTACTTTTGGAGAGACAGTCACGGCGGTGGAACTTGCACCGGAGGGAACGGGATACCGGGCGAAAACGCGGTTCGCAAAATTCTTCAATCTTCCGGAACTGATGTCTGTCTTTAAAGAAGCGGCAGATATACAGACTTCGGATATGCTAAAGCTGCCGGTGCCGGAGGTGGATTATTCCGATGTGGTGCTGCAGCCGAGTGAGGAACAGACAGCGATGGTGGAAGCACTCGGCAAACGTGCGGAGAATGTCCGCAACGGCGGCGTGGATGCAAGCGTCGATAACATGTTAAAGATTACGAACGATGGAAGGAAGCTGGCGCTTGACCAGCGGCTGAACAATCCGATGCTGCCGGATAATCCGAACAGTAAGACGAATGCCTGTGTAGAGCGTGTCTTTGACATCTGGCAGGAGACGGCTGCGGATAAGGCGGCACAACTGGTTTTTTGTGACCTTTCTACACCAAAAGGGGACGGCGAATATAACGTCTATGACGATCTGCGCGATAAGCTGATTGAAAAAGGCATTCCGGCAGAGGAAATCGCGTTCATCCATGAAGCAAATACAGAACTTCGAAAAGCAGAGCTTTTCTCAAAAGTACGCAGCGGCCAGGTGCGTGTCCTGATGGGTTCCACGGCAAAGATGGGGCCGGGCATGAATGTTCAGGACAGGCTGATTGCCCTCCATCATCTGGATGTGCCGTGGAAACCTTCTGATATCGAACAGCAGGAGGGACGTATTATCCGGCAGGGCAATATGTTTGACCGGGTAAAGGTGTTCCGTTATATCACAAAAGGGACATTCGATGCTTATTCCTGGCAGCTTTTGGAGAACAAGCAGAAATTTATTTCGCAGATTATGACGAGCAAAAGCCCTGTCCGGTCTGCGGATGACATTGATGAGGCGGCGCTGTCCTATGCGGAGATCAAAGCGCTTGCCACTGGCAACCCTTATATTAAGGAAAAGATGGATTTGGATATTCAGGTGGCGAAGCTTCGCCTGCTGAAAGCCAACTATGATTCACAGCGTTACCGTCTGGAGGACGACATCCTCGTAAATTATCCGAAATCAATCGCAGCAACAGAGGAACGGATTGCGGGGCTGAAAGCGGATCAGGTCACGGTGGCTGAAAAACTTCCGGCTGATGCGGAGAACTTCCGTATGGAAGTGGGAGGAAAGACCTTCGATAATAAGAAAGAAGCCGGGCTTGCGATAATCGCTGCCTGCTCTGGCATGAAAGCAATCCAGAAAGAGGGTGAGATCGGGCATTATGCCGGATTTTCCATGAGTGTCCGCTATGATGCTTTTCACAATGTATTCGAGCTGATGCTGAAAGGGAAAAGCAGTTACCGGGTGGAGGTTGGTGCTGACGGCCTCGGAAATATTACGAGAATCAATAACGCACTTGCTGATATCCCCTCACAGCTTGCAAAGGCGCAGGAGCGTCTTGGCACGCTCCACACGCAGATGGAGATGGCAAAGGCAGAGCTTGCGAAGCCTTTTGCGCAGTCAGAGGAGCTGGCGCAGAAAGAAGCGCGTCTGTCAGAATTAAATGCCCTGTTGAATATGGATACAGGGAAGAAGTCAGAGGAACCGGAACACGGCTACAGTGACATTGACAGTGAAATCGGAGGAACAGAGGAATTCAGGAAAAGTGCGGACCGTCCGGCAGGGCGGCAGTCCGTCATGGACAGGCTGCGGAAAATGCAGGATAAGGTCAGGCAGCCGCAGGAATCCGGGCATGGATTATCTGCGAGGAAACAGGAACAGGCAATTTAAGAAACGAATCGAATGACGTTTCTGATTATTTACGGGCAGGGGAAGGGATTCTCCTGCCTGTTTTACAGGAGGAATATCAGTGCCAGAAGAAAAAATGAGTAAACAGCAGCAACAGCTGAAAGAAATTACGGAGCGGTTGGAAAAAGGTGTGCAGGAGCTGTTTTCAACAGAGCAGTATACAGAGTATCTGCGTGTCATGTCACAGTTTCATAATTACAGCTTTTCCAACATCCTGCTGATTGCAATGCAGAAGCCGGATGCCACACTGGTGGCAGGATACGGCGCATGGCAGAAAAAGTTTGAGCGGAATGTCATGCGTGGGGAAAAGGCAATCAAGATTTTTGCCCCAGCTCCCCGGAAAGTAGAAGTTGAACGGGAAGTGCTTGACCCGGTGACGCAGCGCCCGGTTCTCGATGAAAACGGGGAACCGTTGAAAGAGACGGTCACGGTCAAAAAACCATATTTTAAGATTGCGTCCGTATTTGACGTGAGCCAGACGGAGGGAAAACCTCTGCCGGAACTGGCGCAGGTGCATGAACTGACAGGGAGCGTCGAAGGATACAATTTATTCTTTGACGCGCTCTGCCGCACTTCCGGTGTGCCGATTGCCTTTGAACCGATTAGCGGCAGTACGCATGGCTATTACCATCAGGTGGAAAAGCGGATTGCGATTGCTGAAGGTATGAGCGAAGCGCAGAATGTAAAAACGGCGATTCACGAGATCGCGCATTCACGCCTGCATGATGTTGATATGATGGATGAAGCGAATGGCATCATGATAGACAGGCGTACCCGTGAGGTGCAGGCGGAAAGCGTTGCCTATACGGTGTGCCAGCATTATGGCATTGACACCAGTGACTATTCGTTCGGCTATATTGCCGGGTGGAGCGAAGGACGCGAGATGAAAGAGCTTCGCAGCTCAATGGAAGTTATCCGCAGGGAAGCAGACAGCATGATAAAGGCGATAGATGCAAATCTTGAGGAACTTCGCAGGGAACAGGAACTGGAGGTAGAAAATCCGTTTATTGATGAGCAGACGGTTGGAGAGGAAACACCATTGGTGGAAGGTCATGCAGTGGGAGCAGAAAGCGGAAATATTTCACTGGAGTCCGGAGAAAGAGAAATCAGGGACGGTGCAGAACAGCCGGCTGAAAGCAGGCAGACAGGCAGGGCGGAAGAGCCTGTAAAAGAGGGAGAAGCGATTGCGGCAGATCAGCCGTTTTCCGAAGCTGTACAAATGCCCTCTGCGGATGAAGAACTTACAGCGGAGGACATTACGAACTTCAAAGGGATGAACCGGGAATATTATGCTGCGTCCAGAACAAGGATTTATACTTTTGCATGTGAGGTTCGCGGCGAGAGCGATACGCTGACCTATGAGCTGTCTTACCATGACGACGGCGATGGCTTTACGCTCCATACAGGGAAAAACGACATCTGGGAGCGCATGAGCATGAGAGAGTTGAGAAGACTGGAAAACGTCGTCAGTCAGGAAGCGATTCTGTATGACTGGCAGCAGGAAATCAGTGAGGCAGATTCTGTGGAAGCAGTACATGATTTGCGGTATAGCTTTTATGATACGGAGAACCTTTCCCTTTCAGATACGAATATCGACAGGCTCGTTTCCATGTTCAATGAAAGAGAAAGAGAATTAAATGGCGGTCAGGAAGTTGGTTCGGATGCTCCGGAGAAAGTGACCATTGGTTCATTCTTTGTGGAACGTGATCCGCACGATCTGGGGGATGACCATTCGTTCCAGACATTTTCTGATCTGGATTCTGCCCTTGCAGCGTATGCCGCACTCCCGAATCACATTGACAAGAACCTCGGAATGGAAAGCACGGAACAGCCGCCATCACGGATGACGCTGATCCAGTGTAAAAACGGGATGGAAATGCTGACGGACATGGAATTTGAATCCTTGAGCGGTAAATGGATAACGGAGGAATCACAGGAAGCATGGCACAGAGCGCAATTCTTTCTGGACAACCATGATACGGAGATTGCCTACCGTGCCGGGAACCGGTATTTTACAATCCAGGATACAGATGGCGGCTATGATTATACGTTTTATGATAAAGCCTTCCATGAACTGGATGGCGGCGTATATGATAACCCGGATGTCAGTATCCGTGAAGCAATGGATAATATTTTGGAAGATGTGGGGCTGTCGTATGAACAGTGTGAAGTGATTGACCACGGCGAACTGATGAAATTCGTTGAAGCCGTCAGAATCGGTGATATTACTGTTGTGACAGAGGAAGAAAATGACAGCATTCCCCTTGTATCCGATCATACGGAGCCAGAGGCATCGCTTGGCGGCAGGAGCCGGGCAGAAATAGAGGAAACTGTCCTTTCAATGGCGCAGGCTGAGATTGATGAGATGGGGCTGTCCGAAGATGTGAAGCTACTTGGAGCAAGGGTGTACGGGAGCCGCACCAGAGAGGGACTGTATCAGGAAGGCTCGGATGTAGATGTCGTGCTGTCGTATACAGACGACATCAAGGAATCTGCGTTTTTTAACACGCTTCATGAATCCGGTTTAAAGATTGCAGGCATACCGGTTGATGTAAATCCGATTTCTCTGGAGGAAACAGGCACACTGGAGGATTATCTTTTCCGCTCAGAAGCTTATCTGGATGAAAAGGAAGCCAAAATGCGGGCTGCAAAAGAAGCTGAAAAGGAGCCGACGATCAGTTTCTACGTGGCGGAGTGTTCGGAGTTTACCAATCTGGGTGAGTACCACGATAACCTGACGCTGAAGGAAGCGGTTCGGATTTTTGATACGATTCCGCCGGACCGCATGAGCGCGATTCCGTGTATTGGATTCTGCCTGTCAGATGGCAGTATATATGATGGGGAATTTCCGCTGATGGAGGCTGGCGAAGTGCTGTCCGATATTATCAATGATATTGCGCATTACCGCGAAAGCCCGCTCGTACAGCAGGCAATCAAAGATATGCAGGCAATTTTGGATGAACGGGCTTTACAGCGCGGGGTGATTCCGGTCAGCCACCTGAACAGCTACAGCGAAGCAAAAGAAGCCGGGGAGGTAGACAGCTGGCGGGCGAGCCACAGGGAGAATGAAAGATGTGCCCATGAGTTTTCCAATGATTTTGGCGCTGCTTACCATGATCGGAAAATGCCGGAGTATCTGCAGAAGTGGGTGCAAAAATATGGAATGGAGCGCTGCAAGATTGTCCTCGCAAGCACCATTCAGCTTGCGGATTATGATGGGCGTTATTATCCAAGTACGAAAGAGGAAGCGGCGAAAGTGTTTATTCCCGGAGCGGATACGCAGGATACCTATAAAGACCGCAGGCAGGATTACAGGGTAAGCACACATCCCGTGATGGTAAACGGGGCATTTCGCCAGCTTCTGGTGATGGAACGTGAACAGCAGGAGCAGGCGAAGACCACGGCAAGAGCGCAGGAGAAGGAATCCGCGCAGCCGCAATCGAAAGCGGCGGCAAATCCGCAGAAAAAAGCAGCGATGGAGCAGGATGTAAAAGCTCCGTCCGGTTCTCTGCTTTCGCGCCTGCAGGATAAACAGAAACAGGTGGAAGCGGCGAAACAGACCCCCGGCAAAACGCAGGATAAGAAAAGAGGTGTTGAAATTTGATGATGTGTAGTGTGGAAGAGATGAATCTGATGTGTATTTTTGACCATAGCGGCAGGGGAGAACTGATGGAGGATATTTCAGCGTCCATCCCGTATATTGATGATAAGGATATGCTGTCACTGATGGAGCAGACGGTCACGCTCCTGTCCGGCATGTCAGAGGATGAATTCGCGGAACTGGTTTTTGAACCTGCGCTTGACGAGGATGAGGAGAGCTGGGGTGAAGAAGCATGAGAAATTCTTATGAGCGTGAAACGATTGTCAATTATAATCAGGCGGAGGCCGAAGCGAGCGTTTATACTTTTGACCCAAAGCTGATCCGGAAGCTACAGCTCTTTGCAGAAAAGCACCCTGACGAGGTGCGGTTGGAGGAAGATTTCGGGGACGGGGCGTTTTCGTATGTTGTTCCAAAGAAATGTGTGCAGATTCGCGAGCCGTACAGTAAGGAACAGCGCGCGGCGGCAAGGGAGCGGGCGTTAAAGAACAAAAGCAGGCCGCCGAAAAGGGATTCAGATCCCAAAATAAAATAGAGAAACGATAAAGACAGGGAAGTTATCAGGCTCCACATTTAATTTTTTCATGTGGAGCCTGCATCCCTGTTTATACACGGAAAATGGAAACAGGGAGTATTCCCGGAAAGGAAATGACATGGCAGAAAACAGCTATGAGATTTATCAACTGAAAAATGATGAGAGTACCCGTGATTTTGCATTTGAGGGTACAGAATATCTGAAAAAGAAAGGCTTGAAGGTGGAGCGCGGTAATTATGACCTGGTTTATCACGCGCCACTTGATGACAAGGAAACTCTGGACAGTATTTATATGAAGTTCAATTTATACCATCCGGCAGACTTCCGGGGGCATTCGCTAAGTGTCAGCGATATTGTAGTATTCCATAAGGACGATGTGGATACTGCTTACTACGTTGACAGCTTTGGATTTGCCGAGGTTCCTGAATTTCTGCAGGTGAAAGCAATGGAGCAGCTCGTAACGATGCAGAGTACAAATCTTTCGGTTACCCAGCATTTCGGTACATGGCATCCGGTAGAAAAGCAGGAGATCGACGGCAGAGATTATTTCCTGTTGGAGCATGACACATATGGCAGGGATGTGGCTTCGGTTATCGTGGATGAAAAAGGGACATTATATGCGCAGGATGTATTCGATGGATTCTCACCGGAGATTCTGGATTTGATCCGCACGGCATCTGCACCCGTGAGCGTTATGCCGGACCCGACAGTATCCGTGGAAGATATGGAGGAATATGGCTACCATTATCCCGGCATGGTTCCGATGGGCGCAGAAGCAGCAACGGAATATTTTAAACAGGGAAGCCTGATGGTATACGCACTTCATCCGGACGGAACAGAAACTGTGATAGGGAACGAAAAACAGCTGCAGCGTCATATTGAAAACGGCGGATTGTTTGGCGTGGATAAGCCGGAGTGGATGAAGTATCTGGAAAACGGCGAATATCTCCGTTCTGCGGAGATGGCCGACGAACAGAATTATAATATGATTGACGGACGGAACAATAATTCAAGAGCCGAAAAGTCTGGGAAGGATAAAGCGCGTTCAGGAAAAGAGAGCGCGGGCAGGGAGGACGGCGGTGCAAAGGCGTCGCTGATCGGCAGGCTGAAAGAGAAGCAGGATATGCTGTCAAAGGCGGCAGGCAAGGATGCGCTGGGACTGGTTAAGAATCCGGAGATGGATATGCAGTAATAATTAAGATGGAAAAGAACCTTATTGGCTGTAAGGTATCTAACATATAATTACATTGTAGTAGGGGACAGAGTAATGCCGTGATGGTGTTGCTCTGTCCCCGCTTTTTTTGTTATGTGAATCAGGAAAAAGGAGTTTGAAAATCAAAAAATGTATAAAAAATGAAAATATGCATATGTTAATGATAAAATAAGCTGCAAGTCGGCAAAATCGAGAAGATTTGCCGAAATGCAGTTGACAAAATGGATTCATAGGAATATAATAATGCTGTAAGTCGGCAAAAAAAGAGAAAATTGCCGAAATGCAGCTCATAGCGAAATGGAGATGGTTTTTTTGGAAAAATTTTTATGCTATATACCCAATAAAAATAATTTTTCACGTTCAGATTTCCTTCGCGCTCTCAAAAGAGAAAGAAAGCAGGCGACAGAATCCACGGGAAGATTTTACCTGCAGAAGTTATTGGACAATGGAGAAATTGTGCGGGTAGGAAGAAACGCATACTGTGTTGACAATGGTGAAGTAAAGAAATACGATTATGAATATTCGGAGTTTTCAAACGAGCTTGCCAATCGTATTCAAGGAGAATATCCGTTGGTGGATTTTCGGATTTTCGAGCTTGTGCAGCTGAATGAATTTGTCAATCACCAGATTGCACATAATGTCGTATTCCTGTCAGTGGAATCTGATCTTGGAGATTTTATTTTTGATTCTATCAGGAACGACTACGCAGGGCATATTCTGATCAATCCAACGGTGGATGTGTTTCATCAATATTGGTCGGATAATATGGTTGTCATTGAAAAAATGATTACAGAATCACCAAAGGGAAATGGCGAGGTATGGCATACAGGGTTAGAAAAGATGTTGGTCGATCTCGTTGCAGATAAATTGCTCCTTTCCTGTATAGGACAAGAAGAATATGTTGGAATATTTACGCAGGCACTTCAGGACTTTTTTATAGACGAAAGCCAGATGTTCCGGTATGCACGGAGAAGAAATGCAACAAAAAAGATCATGACATATATTGATAAATCATTATTAAGGACGGTATAAGGAAGATGCTGACGAAAGAAAATTTTTCAGAGGAGCACATCCGCGAACTACAGAGCCAAAGCCGGAGAGACCCGGTTTTATTAGAGCGGACAGTATATGCTTTTGGCTTGCTCGAAGCGATTACAAGGGTTGGGATGCCATTTATTTTCAAAGGTGGCAGCTGCCTTCAACTATTGCTGGAACATCCCATGAGGTTATCTACTGATATAGATATCATTGTGAAGCCCGGAACAGATATTGATGATTACATAAAACGTGCATCGGAGATCTTTCCGTTTCTTTCGTGTGAAGAACAAATCCGGGTTGGTAAGAACAATATCGAGAAGCGACATTTTAAATTTATTTATTCATCGCCAATTAACAGGCGGAACATATACATCCTGTTGGATGTTCTTTTCGAGGATGCTAAGTATACAAGCCTTGTATCCAAACAGATTAAAAGCGAACTGCTAATAACCGAGGGAGCGATGATGGAGGTTCAGATACCGAGTGTAGAATGCGTCCTCGGAGATAAACTTACGGCGTTTGCTCCCCATACCACAGGTATCCGGCTGAATGATAATAAGGATATGGAAATCGCCAAGCAATTTTATGACGTTCTCACGTTGACAGATATTGCAAGAGATTTTGATGAGGTTCGTGATACATATTTTAAACTGGTGCAGGACGAGATAGCTTACCGTGGAATTGAGATTACAGGAGAAGACGCATTGATGGATACTTATATGACAGCCGCCTGCATCGCGTCCAGGGGCAAAATCGCAGGAGAAGATTACGTGTCATACCTTCGGGGTATCCGCGATGTCCGCAACCATATTTTTTATGAAAACTTTTCTGCGGAGATAGCTTCACAGCGCGCACCGCTGATTATGTATCTGGCTGCCTGCATGATAAAGGAAGTACCATTTGAAAGAGAAATCGACGCTAAAGAATATATAGGCAGGAGCTTTATCGACAGTAAAGTGAAAGCCGTGAGGGAGCAGCGGAAGATTAACCCGGTCGGCTATGCGTATGCGATTAAGGCGGATAGTATTCTGAATGGGTGAGGGGGACTATTACTTTACAGTATGTGTGGGGAGAAAAAAAGATGAGGCCAATTTTTAAATTCACTCAATACCAAGACATGGGAATGAGCGACGAGCAGATAGAATATATTCAAAAGTTAGTTGATGAATATATGAAAAAATATCCGAAAATACAGTTGAATAGGGTTTGTGATTTTTATTCGTTGGATCATAAGAAGACAGTAAAAGTTGATAATTATCTCTATACTCATAATGATAAAGGGAAATTATATTCGGATGTTAAGGATCTGGCGCTGTATAATGAACAAGGCAGATGGATTGCATTTAATCATATCAGATTAGCGGGTATGCGCCTTGAAAATGACAGTGAAATTCAAAAGATACTGAATAATAAAAAAAGACTGGAAGAAGTTTATGCTAAACACATTATATTTAAGAATATAAATCCAAACGTTCCACCATTTGAAAAAGCGGTTTTAGATAAGGAATTTCTTCCAGAATTAAAAAGATATGAGATTCACTTTTCAAGTTTATCTATGGATAGAATGGACGTTTTGTGGATTCGTTTGATTGAGGAATCAAAATTTATCAAGAGACTTACCATACACGAATTAGCTCATGCTATCTCACAAGGATATAATTTAGAAAATGATAGTATAGTGCAATCTTTATATGAAGAATATAAATTGGGATTCGAGAATCTGAAAGAGTTTATCGCAGAATGTATTATGGCTGCAGAGTTGACAGATAAGATTTCTTTGGCTAACAAGGTGAAAGCGAGAATATGTTAATTGCTCTCCATGAGAATTTGAGGGGAAGGGTATACCATCATGCGGTATCTCCTTCCCCTCGATTTTTTTATTAGTTGATGCTCTTAATCTTCTCCTGCGCCGCCGCACGTTCCTGATTCAGACCGAGCATCTGCCGCACATTGGAAACGACAGTCTGCAATTCACGCTGCTGTGTGCGTGAAGTCTGGTAGGCTTCATACTGTGCGTTTTTCGCTGAGACGAGGGAATCCTTTTCCTCTTTCAGTGATTTCATGGATGGCAGCTTCTGCTTGCCGTACATCGCACGGAGCTGCTCGCGGGCGGATTCATAAAGGGAAAGTTCCGCACGGTGCTGTTCGTAAAAATCTCTGGATTTTTTTGTTTTCCTGTATTCCGCATAAACCGCCTTGTTGCCGAGATATTGTCCGGTCAGGCGGATTTTTTTATTCACATCCGAGAGTGCGGCTTCGGTTTCTTTCAGGCTGTGCCGTGCATCGGAAGTCTGCGCCTTTGCGTCAGATAACGCTTTTTCCAGTTCTTCCACATTTGCGTATCCATGCTCCTGCACATAGGCGAGTGTCTGCGCCATCTGCTTCAAATTTGTGATTTTCACTTTCTGCGCATAAGCGCGGCTCTGCTGTGCCTTGATGCAGTTTTCCAGATCAACAATGAGCCGTACCTTAGTCGTGGTGTAAATCTGCGGTTTGGTTTTTTTGCTGTTCTGCTCTGCGGCAGGAGTTCCGGAAGCTTTGCTGTCTGCCGAAAAATCGGGCTGCCTTTCTGTATCCCTTTTCGTATCTGTTTTTGTTCTGTCATTTCTCGCTTTACTGTTTTTCTCAAAAATATCAACCAGATATTCTTTCTCAAATGCCGCTCCGAGCATCCGTCCGGTGACGGCTTTTTCACGGTCCGGGTGCGTATAGCTGAACCGTCCGCGCTTGTCGCGGAGGGAGATACCATATTCATCCAAGAGCATCTTTTGAAATTCTTCAATGCTTCCGCATTTTGCCGCACAGTCGCGGATTGCTTTTCGCAGGAATTCTTTCTGGGTCTCGAATTTTGTGGTGCGAGGGGTAAGCCCCTCCTGCCGGATTTCTTCATTCCGACGGTCGAGGTTTTCCTGTCCTCTGCGTCCTGCCCAGTATTCCTGTTCTGTCACTTTTTCGAGTGCCGGATTTAAGAGGTCAACCTGATAAAGCTGCCGGTTCTGGCACATGGTCATCACCTGCTGTTTCAGATATTTCAGATAGCTGTTGGTCAGGTGATGCTTGTTCCCGGCTCTGCTGTCGCATGGCCGTTCCATAAATTCTTTGCGTTCCACATCGGCGGCGCGGACGCTGTTGATGACGATATGCACATGGATATTGCCGGATCCATTATGCCCGTCCGTGTGGGTGCAGACCAAAGCCTGATGTCCCGGAAAATTTTCGGCGGCAAATTGAAGCCCCATGCGCTGCGCTTCCTCTCCGGTCAGGCCGTTTTCTTCCCTGTCGCGCGGGTCGAAGCTTAAGATGTAATGGTGTGATTTGATTTCATTCTTTTTCTGGTTTTTGTGATAACGCTCGTTTGTCTTATTGCAGGCACGGGCAAATTCCAGAGGATGGCACAAAAGACCGTCCAGATAATACTCCTGTCGGAGCATCCGGCGGCCTTGTTCATCAAGAATCGGTTTCTGTGTGAATTCGTCGTGCTGGTAAACGAGATAATTAAAAGCGGCGCGGTAGTCAGCGTTCTTACTGGCTATGTGTTTCAGTACCGCCATTGTCGGCTCCTTCCATGCCGTCCAGCACGGCACCAAGTTCGTAAACCCTGCGTATGCAGTCAGAAATATCTTTTTCAATCTCCGGCGTGGATGAACCATGCTGGTGGAAGTAGCGGCTGATCTGGTTTAAGTTATTGCCGATCCTTCCAAGTGCAACCGTAAGGTCATGGATTGCCTGATCGTCCCGGACGATCTTATAGCTGACGCTCAACCCGTGGTTTGCGATCAGCTCCCGGAGATAAACGGCGAGCGGAAGCCCGCATCGGCGCGCGTCTTCGGAAACCACATCATACTGTGTGTCCGTAAACAGAATCTTGACCTGATGTGTCCGGGCGAGTTCTGTTTCTTTTTTATGCCTTCCCATAAAAAAGCCTCCTTCAAGTGATGCCTGCCATCACGGTGTGACCATTTTAGATGGGAACCGGACACGCAGGTGGTGTGAAAAAAACGAGGGTATGGGGAGCGTAATCCCCATCAAGTTGCCCCGGTTGCGCAGGAAGAAAATCCGCAGGATTTTATTTCAAGGGACCGAGGGCGAAACTTGCTCTATCAGTTTTGGATAAAAAATCCCTCTATCCATAAGCCGAAAAAACAGGGCGGCGGCTACCGGATTTTGCAAAAATCCGTGCTTTGCACATTAGCTGCCGCACGTCGGATATGGGAAAGAGGGAAAACAGCGAAGCGGCGCACTTAAGGCGCAGAATTAAAGTGTGCCGCACAGCTGCCGTTTGGGATTCGAAGAATCCTGAACGGAAAGCGGAAGCATACGTGCTGCCTGTGGCGGCATTTTCATCCGAACAGCGGACGATTTTTTGCCAACCTGTCCGTTTCGGAAGAAAAAATTAAAAAAAATGAAAAAAGTTTCTCTGCCTGCCTTGAAAAACACCCTCTCTGGCATGGGTTAGGTGAAAAACAAAAACTGCGAGGTGCAAGAATATGAATCAGAGAAACAAATTTACAGTGACGCCAGAGGAACTGCGCAGGATGCGCGAAGTGGACATCCGCACGGTAGACAGGGATACCCTGACAGACATTTCGGAGGTGAAGATCAACACGGAGCTTCCACAGGAAGAGCGCGTGCTTGATTTCATCCGGCAGATCGGGAACCCGTACTGTTATATCAGTAACGGCATGGTGGTAAAGGTAAGTTTCAGCGGAAAGAAAAGTATGGAGGACTGCATGAAAGCCGCGATGTTCGCGGAGGACTAAAGGAGTGCAGAAAACGGGAGATTCACAGGAGCGGCTCATGGAGCTGGCTGTTTAAAAATGCTCATGGAGAAAATGGAGAAAATTTTTGTGAATCACCAAAAACTTGTGGCGTAAACCGGGAAGCTGTGTTATAATACGAATGGGTCAAAATTTATAGCAATTCGAGAAGCCATTGATTTCTTGGTTTACAGCCGCAAGGCGAGTAAATTAGGAGGTCAATGGCTTTATGTCTGTTTACAAATCAAATTCAGCAAAAGCGGGAAGCTACAGCAGGCTGTCGCGTGAAGACGGCGACAAACTGGAAAGTGACAGCATCCGCAACCAGAGAGATTTTATCTCAGATTATGCAGCCCGCAAGGGCATCAGCATCGCAGAAGAATATATTGACGATGGGTACAGCGGCACGACGTTTGAACGTCCTGCATTCGAGAGGATGATGGAGGACGTGAAAAAGAAAAAGATCAACTGCATCATCGTCAAAGACCTTTCCCGGCTTGGGAGAAACTACATCGAGACAGGCAGGTATCTGGAACAGATTTTCCCGTTTCTCGGTGTGCGCTTCATAGCGATCAATGACCACTATGACAGCATGAACCAGTCCGGCGATGCAGACCAGATCATTATACCTTTCAAAAATTTAATCAATGACGCTTATTGCAGGGACATCTCTATCAAAATACGGAGCCAGCTTGATGTGAAGCGGAAGAACGGAAAGTTTATCGGGAGCTTCGCGGCATACGGCTACCTGAAAGACCCGGAGGATAAAAACCACCTGATCATTGACGAGGTGGCTGCTGAAATCGTGCGGACGATTTATGGGTTGAAGCTGAACGGATACAGCGCACAGAGAATCGCAGCACGGCTCGATGAAATGAAAGTCCTGCCGCCGCTGGAGTATAAAAGAATGTGCGGATTGAATTTTAACAGTGGTTTCCGTTCAGGCATTTCTCCGCATTGGTCGGTTATGACAGTCAACCGGATTCTGCATAATGAGCTGTATATCGGGACACTGGTGCAGGGCAAGAACCGGAAAATCAATTATAAGGTCAAGGAGAGCCGCCCGGTGAATGAGGATGAATGGATCAGGGTAGAGGATACCCATGATGCGATTGTGCCGCCTGCGGTGTTTGATACCGTACAGCGCCTGACAGCCCTGGACACGAGGACAGCCCCGGACGAGGGGAGCGTTTATATCCTATCCGGATTCCTGCGCTGCGGGGACTGCGGGCAGAACATGGTACGGCGCTCCGCCACGAAGAAAGGGAAGAAATATTATTATTACCATTGCTCCACATTCAAGCGCGGGGATGGATGCTCTTCCCACAATATCAGCGAGGAAAAGCTGATGAAGATGGTGCTTGAAGTCGTGCAGAAGCAGATCGGCCTTGTCTTGGAAGCAGATGAAATCCTTTCAGAGATTGACCGTCTGCCGCAGGAACGTCTCGGCGTGAAAACGGTTACGGCACAGCTTATATCACTGGATAAGGAAATCCAGAGGTACATGGATTTAAAAGCAAAGGTTTATCAGGATATGCTTGACGGGGTTGTCACCCGTGAAGAATTTAAGGATATTAACGTGCGGTTTACGGTTAAGCTGGACGCGGCAAAGAAAGCAAAGGCAGAGGGAGAGAAAAAACGGGATGCGCTTCTTTCAAGGAAAGGGAGCCTGCGTCCGTGGGTGGAACATTTTAAGGAATACCGCAATGTTGCGGAGTTGAGCCGGAAGCTGATGGCTTCCCTGATTGACAGCATTGTTGTCTACGACAGCAATACCGTTGAAGTACATTTTTGTTACGAGGATGAAATTCAGGAAATGTTTGAGTGGGCGGCAGAGCTTGGAGCGAAAGAAAGCACGGAGAGGAGAATGGCAATATGATCTGTGTGAGTTATGTGAGGACGGTTTCCTGTATCCCGGAAAAACAGATTCCTTCTGATATTATCAGCCAGCAGAACGGCAGGATACGGGAATATGTCAAGGGCAAAGGATGGACGCTGGCGGAGAAGTATGTTGACCGTAAAAAGGATGAAAATGCGGATGAAGCATTTCAGCAGATGCGCATGGACGGTATTAACCGGAAGTTTGACATGGTGGTCGTGGATTCTGTTTTCCGCTGTGGAAGAAATGCTTCCTATGCAGAAGACTTGCTCCTGAAAACTTTTTATCCGGCGGGTATCCATTTTGCTGTTGTTGAAGATGGAATCTGCAGCATGTGCCTAACAGCAGATGAAGCGGCGGATTATTTTAAAAAGAAGAAATATGCGGCGATGGGTGCGGCCATGACATACCGGACAAGGATGATGCAGTCGGAAGGATATTATTCCGTACATGATGAAAAATACGGGTACCTGCTGACAGAGGACAGGAGAGGTTTTGTGGTTGATGAAGAGGTTGTCCCGGTCATCCGTGAAATATTTTATCTGGCTGCGGAAAAGGAACTTCCGTATACAGAGATTGCAAAAATCCTGAACCAAAAAGGATATGAGACGCCAATGATGCACCTTGCAAGAGTGAGCCACAAGAAAAGAACGGTTGAATCAACTAAATGGGTGGCAAGCAGCGTGAAGCGGGTGGCAGACAATACCGCTTATATCGGTTACTGGTATAAGATGATCGACGGCGTGAGAATGAAAGTTGAGATTGAACCGCTGGTTGAGCAGGAGGCATTCAATAAGATAAAGAAGCTCCATGAATCACAGCTCATCCACAGCCCGAAGGGAGCGCCGCGTTCGGATAATGCATTCATCAAGCAGATATTCGATAAAAAGACAGGCAGGCCGCTGATGTGCAGGCTTCACCGGGAAGACCCGCCATACCAGACATTCTGCATCGGGTTCTGGGATAAGGCGCGGATTTCTTATGATTATGTCATGGAGCGGACGGTGGAAGCCTTGCGGTGTGAGCAGAAAAAAGCAATCCTGGCGATGGAGGCCGTGCAGGGTGATAAAGCAGAAGCAGTGCTGTCTGCGCGAAAAGAGATTCTGGCGCAACAGGCAAAGAAGCTGTTTTGCGAGATAACAGAGATTGAAAAGCCTTATATTCCTGCATACCGCAGGATGGAGGCGGATGAGATTTCTGAATCGGAATATAAGGCATTCAGTCAGGAAATCACAGACAGGCTTGCAGAAAAAGAAACAGCATTTGCTGCCATTATGGATGAGGTGGAGATGCTGGAGACGGCATTTAGCAAGAGGAATCCGTGGATAAAATTTTACGCGGGGATTGAGATACCGGATGTATTGGTTAAGGCACAGATCAGGAAATGGATTGGCCGTGTGACAGTGGAGGATATGGAGAGAGTGGAGGTAATCTTTCCTGCAGAATATATGAGATGGCGGGAGATGCTTCCGTCAGAGTGGTTTGACGCATAACAGGGGAGGTGGAACAGATGGCAAGAAAAAGCAGACGGACACAGAATGCTGCGGGAAATGCGGAGGCGTTATCTATCGCACAGGCGGTTATGTCTGAAAAGAAAGAGAACCAGCTTTCTACAGCGGCTTACGGGAGGCTGTCCGTGGAAAACGGAGGTGATGAGACAGATGAAACCTTGCAGACACAGATGTCGATGCTTTATGAATATATCGACAGGCATCCCGATTTGAAACTGACGGACAGCTATATGGATAATGGATACACCGGGACAAATTTTGACAGACCGGAATTTGTCCGCCTGATGGATGATGTCCGGAGCGGCAGAATCCAGTGTATTGTAGTGAAAGACCTTTCGAGGTTCGGGCGCAACTATCTGGAGACAGGGTATTATATTGAGACGCTGTTCCCTCATTTGAATGTACGCTTTATTGCTGTCAATGACGATTTCGACAGCATTCAGGAATCTGACCGGGACAGCCTTTCCGTGCCGATAAAAAATATGGTCAATGCCCTGTATGCAAAAGATATATCCAAGAAAATCTGCGCGGCTGCGGAAGTACGGGCATCCAGACCGGATGTTATCCCGTGTGGGACAGCTCCTTTCGGATATATGGTTTCTGACGACAGGAAGCATTATCTGGTCGATGAAGAAGTTGCGCCATATGTACGCATGATTTACCGCTGGGCGCTGGACGGCGTGGGGAACAAGAATATAGCGAAGCGCATGGAGCTTCTCGGCGCACCGACACCGGGTCAGAGAAGAGCCGGTCAGCCGGCAGATTCCTCGAAGTGGAATGCCGGAACGGTGCTGAAAGTATTGCAGAATCCGAATTATACAGGGGATATGCATATGGGCAGGATGAAGCAGGCTCTGTATAAGTCAGAAAAAGTACGGTGGACTTCACCGGAAGAATGGAAGGTACGGAAAAATACGCATGAACCGCTTGTGACAAGGGATGATTACCAGAAAGTGCAGGAGCTGATCTCTTCTTATAACAAGAGAAAGATGGCAGATGATCATTTCTATGTCGAACAGCGGGAACGGATGCAGGATCATTTTACCGGGCTTGTGTATTGCGGGGAATGCGGGAGGCGGATGGATTTCAGGCGGTATATGCACAATTACGCCACTTTGGAAAAGGCGGTTTCCTGTTACGGATGCAGGAAAAAATCAGATGCACAGGATATTGAAGGACATGTGGTATATGAAGATTTCTTAAAGATTGTCGTCATGGATCAGATACAGGTGCTGATTAAAAGCATGTGTGACCGGAAGAAACTGTTGGATAAGATGAATACTTCCTCCGGCGGCAGACGCTCTATGCTGTCAGCAGAAAAGAAAATGGTGGCTCTGACCGTGAAAATCGCGGAGACGGAGGAACGGCAGGGACAGCTGTATGAAAACTTCGCGGACGGTCTTTTAGAGCAGGAGGATTACCAGAGCCTGAAAGAGCGTTATATTGCAGAACGCCAGAGGATGCAGGCAGAGCTTCAGGAACTGGAGCAGCAGAGACGGAAACTGGAAAAGACGGTCAACCGTTATAAGGATTTGGTGAAGCATCTGGAATCTTATCTGGATAAGAGGGATTTCAATGAAGCTCTTGTAAAGGAACTGGTGGAGCGGATTGTTTACTATCCGTCGGGAGGAATCGAAGTTATATTCAAATGCAATGATGTCGCGGAAGAGATCGCGCGTCTACTGGAAGGGAGTGATTAGGATGACACAGATGCTGGCTTTTTACCTCCGGCTGTCCATGTCGGATGGGGACTTAGGAAAAGACAATAAAGATGAGAGCAACAGTATTGAGAACCAGAGGCTTCTTTTAAAGAGCTATCTGGATGCGAGCGAGGAATTGGACGGCGAGGTTTGCGAGTATGTTGACGACGGCTACAGCGGCACAAATTTTAACCGGCCTTCCTTTATACGGATGATCGAGGACGCGAAAAGGGGCAAAATTTCAACCATTCTGGTGAAAGACCTTTCGCGTCTCGGCAGGGATTATATCGGTGTCGGGGACTATCTGGAACAGATTTTCCCCGTGCTGGGTATCCGGTTTATCGCTGTCAATTCGCATTATGACAGCAACAAGCTGATCGGGAAAACAATGGGGCTTGACATGGCGGTAAGCAATCTCGTCAATTCCCTGTACAGCCGTGACTGTTCAAAAAAGGTAAAATCCGGGCTTCATGCGAGATGGAAAAACGGATACAGCACGACAGGCCGGCTCCCGTATGGTTTTGTAAAAGACAAGTCGGCAAGGGGAGGATGGGCGGTAGACGCGGAACCGGCAAAGGTTATCCGGCAGATTTTTGAAAAAGCAAATGGCGGATGGTCAACAAGGATGATTGCAGATTCCCTGAATGAGCAGGGAATTCTTACACCGGGGAAGTATCGTGAATCAAAGGAAATGTACGGCGGCAACCATAAAACACCGGATTCGGAGCGCCTGTGGGACGTCGGCATGATAAGGACAATCCTTGTAAGGTATGAATATACGGGAGCATTTGTCCAGAATTATCGTGAAAAGGTAAGCGTCGGTTCCAATGTCACAAGGGCTGTGCCGGAAGACAAGCGCGTCATCATTGAGGATGCGCATGATGCGATTATAGCGAAAGAAGAATACGAGAACGCGCAGATCGCAATCCGGCAGATGAATAAGCCGAAATTCAAGATCAACAATGAATATCCCCTGCGCGGCCTGATCCGGTGCGGCGTGTGCAGGTTGTCCATGACTTATCTTGAACTGGCATATGAGCCTGTGTACTATTGCCCGCATAAGAAGAAAGTCGGCAGACATTCGGATTGCTGCGGTGATTATATCCCGGCAGTACATATAGACGAGGCAGTCTGGCGGATGCTCCGGCAGCAGCTGAATCAGCTGCATGACTTCGGAATCCAGATGGAACTCCGAAAAGGGAGAGAAACCAAAAAAGGCAGTCTTGACTGTAAGCAGATGCGAAGCGAGATCGACAAGTTGAAAGCAGAGCGAATCCGGCAGTATGAAGCCTATGCGGAAGGAATATTAAGCCGGGAACAGTATCTGGTCAAAAAATCGGCACTGACGGCTGCAGTAGAATCCCTGCAGGGGAAACTGGAACGGCTGAATACCATGATTGAGGATGAAGACCGCTTTACCGGGGAACTGGCGCTGATGAAGCAGAAAGCAGGCGAGAGCATGGGAAATGACAGGCTTACAAGGGAACTGGCGGAAGCATTTATTGATACGGTGTATGTGTATGACAGCAGGCATA
>JAJBVE010000137.1 GCA_020859995.1 Clostridiales bacterium | reverse complement strand
CTGCAGGAAGTACGGCTGAATGAAGAACAGACGGAAATCATTGATTATGCGATTGGAAAGGGGATGGGAGAGGAACAGCTCCTTATCTTACTCAGAGATGGGTGGACAACAGATGAGATGCGCAAATTATGTGAGATGTTCATGCAGGAAGCTCATGGCTGATTCCATCAGAAGAAAAGAAAATAGAAAATGTCGGTGCGTACCCGCAGCTGTCGAAATCTTCTGCTTCGACGGTTGCGGGCTTTTTTTATTTATGCGCAGAGACTGTTCCTGTTCATCTGGCTGCATATTAATTCCCCTCCCCTTATTTTTCAAAAACATACCATTATTGTCAAATCGTGTCAATGACCGATACTGACCGTGTGCCAGATATTTTGCACGGTCGCTTATTTCTGTGAAGGCAACGAACCAGTCAGCTGTGCATTGCCCTTTATTTGTCTGTGGAAGAACGGAAAGTTTTGTGGTAGGATTACATAACAAAAGACTTGGGACACAATAAAATATGTACTGAGGTTATTGCGATTTTGAAAGAAGATGGCAGAGAATGAAAAAAGCAACAAAGAGATTGTTCGCGGCTGCAGCAGGTGCGGCTGTCGGTACAGCCGCTGTGAGAGCCGTACATGACGCAGCGAGGAACATGGCTGACATGGCTATGAACAGGGAACTGACAGAACAGCAGTCACTTTTGATGCAGGCAACGGGAAAGCCGCACCCTCGCCGGGAGGCATCCCATCCTGCGGACGGGATAAACCATGCAGAATCGCGCATAAGCGCGGTGCTGAGCGCCAGTGGCGCTCGTTTAGCACCGACCGGAGCGGGTAGCGGAGAGGCGCGGCCCGCATCCATGATTTGCTGGCGCAAATCACGGACAATTCCTGGTTCTCCAAAGGAGCAGGAACTGGAAAAGCAAAAAGACGCAGCGGCGGAGTGGCTTCGGGATAGTGCCTGCCAGAAAGTAGAAATCACTGCACATGATGGCATTCGTCTGATCGGGCACCTTCATTTGGCTGAAAGCCCGAAAAGAACGGTTATCGCTGTGCATGGATGGAGAGCTTCATGGACAGGAAGGTTTGGCCTGATTGCAGATTTTCTCTATGAAAATGGCTGCAATGTCCTGTACATTGAACAGCGGGCGCACGGAGCAAGCGGCGGCAAATACATTGGCTTCGGATTGTTGGAGCGTTATGATCTCCTGGACTGGATTGACTGGGTGAATGAGCAGGATTCTGCCTGTTTTCCGATTTATCTTTTCGGATTATCCATGGGGGCAGCGACTGTATTAATGACTGCCGGTGAGAGCCTGCCGGATAACGTGCATGGGGTGATTGCGGATTCAGGCTATACCTCGCCGCGGGATGAGTGGAAATATGTAGCAGAAAATAATATGCACTACAACTATAAACTGATGGAGAAGTATGTGGATAAGCTGGCCATGGAACGGATTGGTTACCATGCGGATGAGTATTCGAGTACACAGGCCATGCAGGAATGCAGGACACCGGTGCTGTTTATCCATGGGACGGCGGATACCTTTGTACCGATTGAAATGACCTATGAGAATTATAAGGCCTGTGCCGCCCCGAAGCGGCTGTTGATCGTACCGGGTGCCGGACACTGTCAGGGGTATCAGCTGGAGCAGGCGCGGTATGAGGAGGAACTGCTGCGGTTCTGGCAGGAATTTGATAAGGTGGATGCTGACTCATGAAAAAGAGAAAGATCGAAATTCTGAAAGAGTGGATTGCAGGACATAAATACTGCTACGCCATGCTGTACCTGGTGTTCTATCTGATAGTGTTTTTTGCGCTCGACTTTACGATGGAGCCGAAGTATATTCTGCACTGTGCACTGGACGACCGGATTCCGTTTTGCGAATATTTTATCGTATTTTATTTTGCGTGGTATCCGGCGTTCTTCCTGTCGCTCGTGTGGTATATGCTGCGTGATAAAGAGGGTTTTCAGCAGCTTTGGTTTATCATGTTCAACGGGATCACGTTCTGCCTGATCTGCTACGTGCTGTTCCCCAATGGGTTGAATCTCCGGGAAGAAGTACCGAACAGGAACATCTTCTGTGTGCTGGTGAATCTGGTGCGCGGGGTGGACGCGCCGGTCAACGTATGTCCGTCGATCCATGTGTCCTCGTCCGTTTCCATTGCGTTGGTGACTGCGAAGTCTAAGCTGTTTAAAGAGCATAAAGGGCATAAAGGGCGTAAGGCTGCAATCATACTGCTGATGATCCTGATCAGTATTTCTACGTTATTCGTGAAGCAGCATTCGGTCATAGATGTGGTATGCGGCGCGGCAGTCAGTCTTGTTCTGTATGTGATTGCATATCATACGAACTGGAGAAAGCTGCTGAAAGGCAAATTAAAAGTGCTTCTTTGATCGAGAAGCACTTTTGTATGGAAAGAGACTATTTAAAAATATTGAAATTATAATCCTGGAAAATGAGGGAGTGCCTGGCAGGGTGTGGGAGCCGCCAAACGTGAGTTATGAAATGACGTTGGAATCTATCCAACATCTACGCCTTTTCTAACATGAAAATATGGCCGAAATATGTCTGAATGATAAAAAATCAAAACGCAAGTCTGTAAAGCTCTATTCTGTGCAGCGTTAAAGAATAAAAACTTTTCGCGATAAAAACGCTTGTATTTTCCCACAA
>JAJBVE010000133.1 GCA_020859995.1 Clostridiales bacterium | reverse complement strand
GAATTCACACGCCGCTCATTTCGGAAAGCTCACGCCGATGGGCCGGAATTTGCACTCTTTGGACGGAACATAGGCGTGATTTTTTCTCATTTGTACAAAATAATCAGCTACAATTCTGAAATCACTTTTGAACTTTGCCACGGTATCATCATCGAGCCAGGCAATTTCAAATATATTCGCCCTATAATCATGGAAAAAACGGGCAAATTCCTTGTCTGGGGTCCCGACTACGTTTCTAAGGCTGCGTGATTTCTGCCCCCAGCGGCGATCTGTACCAAAGTACAGGACAAGTGTCGCCACAGGATATCGGGCATTTCCCTGATTGATTTCGTTTCGGTATGCTGCGCCATCATAGCCGATTACCCGCAGCGCGATGTCGGGGTCGCTTCGTGTCTGATTTTCCAGACCGATAAGGCCGATGCGCATCTGCCCTTTTGTCCAGTATTTGGCTACGTCACGATCCTGGCCATGGATTACTTTTGCCGCTTTGTACTGACTGATGGTGCCTGTGGCTTCGAGATCCTCCGCTTTTATAACTTCCTTACCTTTATAGATAAGGACATTTACGATGTCGGAAAAGACATCGGGGTAATCTTCCAGTAATTTTTCTGTGATATCTTTTTCTGTCATTGATTTTCCTCCTGATTTTAGCATGAAATGGATGGTTTGAAAACCCTTTGATAAGGTTCTGTGGTTTATTCTGTTTCAACTATTTCGTTTCTGCATTTCGTTTCAGATATTTCACTTCGGATGATTTCCGCAACGTTTTGTTTGGATGATTTTCAGGACAGTTACGGATTGATTTTTGACACTGGCATTATTTTTGATTTCTAAAACCCTGGAATGAAGTGGAGATAGTGGGGAACGCGATCACTCTAACACGAAACAACCATAAAATCAAGCATAAACAATAAACATAAATTATAAAATAAAAGATAAGAAACACAAAATATGAATAAAAATAAATGAGCGAATTGAGCGGATTATCGGAGAATATATTCTGCCGGGAAAATATTTTACCATAAACCGTGCAAGGCAGTATGGGAAAACGACAACGCTGTATCTGCTCGAGCAGAGCCTGAAGGAGCAGTTTCTGGTGCTGCGCCTGAGCTTCGAATACTCGGATGAATATTTTGCGTCCGCTCAGACGCTTGCGGAGGGGCTGGTGCTGGATATTTCAGATCGTCTGCGCAGCTTTAAGGTTGAGGACGATCTCATACGAAATTGGGAAAGGCCGATTTCCGAGCGGTTCCCGATGCGGGATCTGGGGAAAAGAATCACGGAACTGTGCAGAAGCTGTGAGAAAAAAGTGGTTCTGATGATTGACGAGGTGGATAAAAGCTCGGACAATCAGATTTTTCTTTCTTTTTTAGGCATGCTTCGGGCGAAATATCTGGATCAGCTGGCAGGGACAGACACAAGCTTCTGGTCTGTAATTCTGGCAGGTGTTTATGATATAAAGAATTTAAAGCAAAAGCTCCATCCCGGAGAGGAATCAAAATATAATTCTCCTTGGTATGTCCCGATTCGCGCAGCGAATCGAGGACGTAGGCCCGCCCTTCCCTCGCCGGGTGGCATCCCACCCTATGGGTGGGATAAGCGCCGCAGGCGAACTATAATGGCGGGCTCTCCTTGGAATATCGCGGCTGATTTTACGGTGGATATGGGGTTTTCTGGGGTTTTCGCCGCAAGATATTGCCTCCATGCTCCGGCAATATGAGGATGACTGGAATACGGGGATGAATGTGGAGGAAATCAGTAAGCTTTTATATGATTATACATCAGGCTATCCGTTTCTCGTATCCAGATTGTGTCAGATTCTGGCAGGAGCAGTGAAGGAGGAAAGTACAGCGCAGGAGCGCAGGCAGGCATGGTCTAAGGAAGCGTTTCAGGGAGCTGTGCGGGAGATTTTAAAGAGACCCAATACGCTGTTTGACGATATGAGTAAGAAGCTGTCTGATTATCCCAGACTGAAGGAAATGATATACAGCATCCTGCTGCAGGGCAGGAAATATTCTTATGAGACGGAAAATGAATTGATCCGCATTGGTGAGATGTTTGGTTTTCTGAAAGAAAGAGATGGTGCGGTCAGCATCTCCAACCGGATTTTTGAGATGAAACTATATAATCTTTTTCTTTCTGAAGAAGAAACGGATGCGAAAATGTTTACAGCCGCTGATACAGAAAAGATTCAGTTCATTCGCGGCGGGCGTCTTCAAATGGAACTGGTATTGCAAAAATTCTGTGAGTACTTTGAAGATATCTATGCTGATGCGGATGACCGGTTTATCGAGGATAATGGAAGACGTATCTTTTTGGTGTTTTTAAAGCCGATTATCAACGGAAACGGGAATTATTATATCGAATCCAGAACGCGGAATATGAAACGGACGGATGTGATTATCGATTACAGAGGCGTTCAGGAGGTGCTCGAGATGAAGATCTGGCATGGTGAGGAGTATAATCGCCGCGGCGAGAACCAGCTGCTGGAGTATATGGAATATTACCATCTGGATAAGGGATACATGCTGAGTTTTAACTTTAACAAAAAGAAACGGACTGGGATGAAGAAAATCGTTATAGGCGGCAAAGTACTCGTTGAGGCAGTAGTGTGATGGTGCAAATGTTGTTTGCGGGATATGGAGAAATACGCAGGCACTTTAAGCCGAATGTTCCGGAATATAACGGAAAAATGGGGTTAGAAGAAAATGGAGCAGGAGATAACACTCCTGCCCCTGTTTTTTATGCACAAACAAAACTTTTAATTGACAGCCTCAACGACAACCAGCCGGTCGCTTTTATTTCCAAACAGCTCCTCTGAACTGTACTCCAGTACGCCGTCCACCGGGCGGAAAGTCTGCTCTTTCTCTGTCTTTTCCCCGGTAGCCGGATCCATTTCCCAGATGTGGTATTCATTGGCGGTGAGTCCGCGCAGAACGAAGCTGCGCATGGAGGTTTCGCTCATATAGCCGACGATCGTGCGCATGGAGGCGTCTCCGGTAAAGTAGATCATGGAGCGGTTGGACGCTTCCATAAAGAAGGACTTCGTCTCGGCTTTTTCCTTCGGCAGCGGCTTGAGCTGGCTCCAGTTGACGGATTCGTAGAAGTCGCGGAAGATGGTTAGCTGGTTGGCGCCGGGCAGATTCAGACCGTCCCACCAGGCCAGATCGCCCCAGCCGATGCCGCCGACACCCTTTTCCCACTGCAGCTCCCACACGCCGAGGGCGCCGTAGGTATAGCCGCAGCCGCCGCTCTGCATGATCAGGTAGGCGAGCCGCCGCATCATGGCGGCTGTGATCGGACGGGAGGAATATTCGTTGGAGGCGGCGCCTTCGTAGTTTCCTTCGCTTTCCAGTACCGGGTGTCCGGCATACATTTCTTTAAACTCGGAATACATGGACTGTGCCATGTCATAATCTCCATGTCCTGCCTGACTCATCGCGAAGTCAAACCAGTCCTCGTTTTCATAAATCTGCGGGAAGGGACGGGCGCAGGCCAGGTGCACGGACTGCAGATTGCCGTAGGCGTTCCAGCGCGCACACTCCCTGGCCACCTCGTTCCAGAGGCGTGTGTTTTCTTCGAGATCGCCCATATAGCCCGGCAGCTCGCCTGCCAGCGTCCACACCACCGGATACGCGCCGTACCGTGCGGCTGTGTATTTCGCCATTTTCTTGTAGCGTTCCACGCCGCCGACCGGCATATCATAGCCCCAGGCGTAGCCGACCGCGATCAGCAGACCCTGGTCTGCCAGATATTTCATCTTTTTATCTACATTTTCCTGGAATTCTTTTATGTTCGGGAGGAAACCATGCTCCATTTCCTGCATCAGATTGAGATTCCGTCCGAAATAGCCATCCTGTTTTCCGTCGCGGAAGTTGCACTGATAGACGGTGAACTTCTGCTGCACACGTTTGTCCACACAGGCCTTAAACTGGCTTTCGCCCAGAGAGGGCAGGACAGCGCCGCTAATTAAATCGTTTCGCGATGGGGCGGCTCCGGGCCAATTGGATTCGTCAAAACGCTCTTCTGTGACGAAGGTCCAGTGCGTGTCCCCCAGCCAGAAAAACGGCGTCCCGTCCGCGTGCTCCAGGTAGTCTTTATCCTCGGATACCCGCAGGAAACCGTGCTGATACATCGCGAGCGTCCCGGTATAAGGTACGCAGGTGACGGTGACCGTGCCGGTAAAATCGGTATTATCTGTATCGGTGCTGCTCACCTCGCAGCTCCAGGTGCCCACCGAGGTCGGCGCGAAACGCAGCACCCAGGTGCCGCCGCCGTCCCAGAATGCCAGAAGCTTAAGCTGCTGCCCGTCGGGCCCGGTAAAGAGGCCGGTCACATCGACATCTTCAAAGGGGGAGACGTAGTGTTTCTGTGTCGTGATGGTGATATCGACCGTGCGCCATTGCTCGGCCTGATAAGTGTTTGCTGTGATTCCCATGATTGTCCTCCTGGCGGCCTGAGGCGGCCGTTCTGAATGAATGTGGTTTTGGATGGCTGCGCAGCGATTTTATAATGCGCGGCTCTCATTACATGTCCGTACTCGCTGTGCGAGTATGGACGAAGGCCGCGCCAATCGCGCAGCGATTCTATAATGCGCAGCTCTCATTATTGTAGCATCGATTTCGGCAAAAGCAAGCGATTACGCATACGTTGGAATATATTTTTTGCAGAGCGAATCAGCAGGATAATTCGCTCTGCAAACAGCTTGTCTTCTCATATCCCCTATGGTAATATTAATCTATATGGCTGGAAATCGCAGAGATGGCATTTTCTGCAAGCAGGATAAAAAATATCTGGTGGCAACGAAGTGAACGCCGGGGGAGACTGGCTGGCAGGCGTATGAGGTAATTTAAGAGGTCAGCAACAATATGAAATACAGGTAAAAATATGGAAGAAAATATAAACGCAGGTACAAATATAAACACAGGTACAAGCAGTCCCTACCCGCTGCGTTCTCTTTTCTGGGAGACGACGCTTCGGTGTAACGCGTTCTGCCAGTTCTGCGGCAGCCGCTGTGGGGAACAGCAAAGCCTCCGGGAACTCACGACGGAGGAAATCTGCGATACGCTCCGGCAGATCGCCGGACGCTACAACGCGAATGAAATCATGCTCAATGTCACGGGAGGCGAGCCTCTTTTGCGGAAGGATCTGTTTGAGGTGACAGCGTACGCGCGGAGCCTGGGGTTCCACTGGGGACTTGTCTCAAATGGCATTTTGCTCACGGAGGATGTGATCCGGCGCATGGAGGAGACAGGGTGTGAGACGATGTCAGTCAGCCTGGACGGACTTGCGGCACTGCACAATCAGATCCGGGGAGTAAGCCGCGGATTCGAACGGACCGTCGACGGGATCCGACAGCTGGGCAGGAAGCCCTGGATGCAGTGTCTGATGGTGACGACGGTTGTTTCTAAAAAGAATCTGCACGAGCTGCCTGCGCTCCGGGATTTCCTGAAAACGCTTCCATTTCACGTCTGGCGTGTGTGCCCGGTGGATCCGATCGGGCGCGCAGACGCGGACGAGGCGCAGCTTCTGGACGCGGATGAACTGAAGCAGATGCTTGACTTTCTCCGGGAATCCCGGTGTATGGGGCTGCCATACCAGGTCACGACCTCCTGCAGCCATTATTTCGGGACGCGGGATCTGGATGTGCACGGATGGCCGTTTTTCTGTGCCACCGGAAAGCAAATCGCCAGTATTCTGGCTAATGGAGATATCTATGTCTGCCCGAATGTACCCCGGGTGCCGTCGCTCATTCAGGGGAATGTCCGGACCGATCGCTTTACAGATGTCTGGGAGCGGGGATTTCAGTTTTTTCGGGACGACCATGGACGGTTTTCCGATCAGTGCCGGGACTGCTCCGCATGGGAGGACTGCCGCGGTGACAGCACTCACACCTGGGATTTCGAACTACGCCGTCCAAAGGTATGTGCAGCCAGGCTGGGGCTGCTTCCGCAATCGGAGATTGGAGGCCGCAGGCATCCCGGACACTCTGCGGGATTTTCCCTGACTTTCGATGGCGACGCGAGGGCATCCTTGTCCTTGGGGCGGGATATCCGCCGGACGGATAGGGGAGGGAGCTTCCCTGTTCGCTCCTTTGACGAACTGATTGCCGACTACCGGAAGAAATATGGAAAGCTGCGCGGTCTGTTTGCCGCCGGAGAGTCAGAGTGTCCCAACCAGGTGGTTTTTTCTCCGGAAGCGACAGAATATATCTTTCACCAGATGACTTCAGATACAGAGCAGATCGCCTGCCTGCTCGGGACTGTTTACCACAGCGGCGGTTCCTCGCGAAGCATTTCAGAATGGACAGACGCGGCCGGATCCGGCCAGGAGATGCCCTTCTCCGGGTTATGCCCCTCGCCGGGTGGCATCCCACGCTTTGCATGGGATATTTCCCAATCTCCGATTGTAGGGCGTAGTATGTCCACAATCTCTGATTATGGATGCGGGCATCCTCGTCCTTCGGGCGGGATATTCCTCGCCGGGCGGCTGTATCATGTCATACTGGTCCGGGAGCTTCAGCCCACCTACGCATCCCCGGATGCCCTTCTGGCTGACGAAAATATCCTGCGCCAGGCGCGGGAACAGCTGGCCGCGTTGAATGTGATGCCGGAGGATCCCATTAGGATTGTCGGTTTTCTTCACACGCATCCGGGGGATCTGGAGATATCCATGAGTTCCGGAGACTATGAATGGCATTGCGGTCTCCTGCGGAGCGGGATGGATCCGGTCAATGTAATTTTTAACCCGCAGAAGCGCAGGATCGCGGCTTATACCGGGGCACGGGCGAATCTTACAGAGCTGCATATGCTGAAAGGAGGAAATGAAAATGGAGAAAAAATTGTTTACGGTCAGAGTGAGGATCGATTTGGAAAAAAACTATAAAGAATTAGAGTATCAGGTCCGGGAAGGGATTCTGACAGAGCAGTTCCTGCAGATGCTGATCGACGACGGCGGAAGGACAGGCATGGATGGGAAACCGTATATTTACATGCTGAACCTTTCGAATGGCTTCCGTTTTTTTGAGGAGGATGTTCTTGATGCCAGTGTATTGCAGGGCACTCCGGTATTTGTAGTGTCAGAGAATATGCCCTCAAAACCTGAAGAGGTACTTTACGGCTGCCCTACCGCGAAAGAGCTTGTCGGCGTTGTCCCGGAGTGTATGCTGGAAAGAGGGAACGAGCTGGTCGAGGTTGAGTATGACTGAATGAACCGCGCTAGCCGGCAATGTTATAGAATTTACAGAAATGCTCCGGTTTTCTTGTATGACTGGAGCATTTTCTTTTTCATAAAACGTTATCTATTTGATTATAAAAAATGTCGTGTTTCTCAGAAAATATTCTGTGGAAAGAGAAGTGCTTTTTCGGTATCATAAAATTATAAATTATTTAACCGGGTGACCGGAAGATACTGGTGCCGAAAGATCAGAGGCAACATCAAACAGATTGGAGACTGGGTAAAATGAAAGTAGAAAAAATGAGAGTGAATCATATTGAAAATCCGCTGGGGTATGCGATTAGTCCGCTGAGCTTTTCGTGGATCGTGGCAGAATGCGACAGTCAGCGGAAATGGGCGCGGATATGTGTGGCGGAAGCTTCCGGCAGCCGGCAGCCGGCATCTGAGGCTTGTGTCTGCGGCCAGACAATACCGGAACATTCCGTCTTTGACAGGGCAGAGCTTCTCTTTGACAGCGGCGAGGACGCGGAAGCGGACAGCAAGGACTATCAGGTTTCTCTGGCATTAAAGCCGCGCACCGGATATCTCTGGGAAGTGACGGTCATGGCAGAGAACGGCGAGTCGGCTTCGGCTGTCGGGCGGTTTGAGACCGGAAAGATGGACGAGCCGTGGGCAGGGCAGTGGATTTCTCCGAAAAAGGAAGAAAAAGCTGCTGCTTCTGCAGCTGAAGATTCGTCCGCTGCGCAGCAAGAGGACATTTCCGGCCAGACTGCGCGGGATGAAAATCAGATATCGGCAATTCTCGCGAAAAAGTTTTATATAGAAGAAACACCTGAGGCATCCGAAAATGCATCGTGCGGTGCAAGACTTTATATCTGCGGTCTTGGTATTTATGAATGCTGGATCAATGGTCAGAAGGTGGGAGAGGAATATCTGGCGCCCGGTTATCACTCCTATGATTTCCATTTGCAGGCGCAGACCTATGATGTGGCTTCTTATCTGAAGCCAGGGGAAAACGAGGTCTGCATCTGGCTCGGAGAAGGCTGGTTTAAGGGACGGCTGGGGTTTGACGGGGGATTTACGGATATCTATGGCGACCGTCTGTACGCGATCGCGGAGCTGTATGTGAAAAACCAGGATGGCGAAACGCTGGCAGTCCGGACGGACGATACCTGGGAGAGCCGGATTTCGCCGGTGATTTTTAACAACATTTATGATGGAGAGGTTTATGATGCCAGGAGAGAATATTGGTCTGGTTCTGCACAATATCAGGTGATGAATTCTCAGGAGCCGGATTCTCAGACGGTGGAATGCCAGGCAGCAGATTCGCGGGCTCAGGCAGCAGATGCTCAGTCCAAGGATGCGGCAGACTCGAACCGGTCAGCTGCATTCGCGGCTGGCCCAGTCGAGCTTGCCTCTCCGACCGATGCGCAGCACGATGAGATCGTTCCCTGTGGGGCTCTGACCGATCGCTACGGTCTTCCGATCGTCAAAAAAGAATCCTTCGCAGTAAAAGAGCTGATTCACACGCCGAAGGGTGAGACGGTGCTGGACTTTGGGCAGGAGATTACCGGCTGGGTGGAGATCGACTGCGACTTCCCGGCGGGGACGAAGATCACGCTTTCGGCAGGCGAGATTCTGCAGAATGACTGCTTTTACCGTGAAAACTTAAGAACCGCGAAGGCAGAGTTTACTTATATTTCAAATGGGAAAAAGGCGCTGGTGAGGCCGCACTTTACGTTCTATGGATTCCGGTATATGAAGGTGGAATGCGATGCGCCTGTGAGGGCAGATCAGTTCACCGCATGGCATCTGCGCAGTGATTTTGACCAGATCGGCCAGATTGAGACGGGGAACGCGAAGGTCAACCAGCTTTTTTCCAACGCCCTCTGGGGACAGAAGGATAATTTCCTGGATGTGCCGACGGACTGCCCGCAGCGCGATGAGCGTCTTGGCTGGACCGGAGACGCGCAGGTCTTTTCGGAGACTGCCTGCTACAATATGTACATGCCGGCCTTTTACCGCAAATATCTCTGGGATATGCGCGCGGAGCAGAGCATCCTGGGCGGCTCCGTGCCGAATGTGGTGCCGCGTCTGAAACGGGGAATGGTGGCTGAGCATGGCTCCTGCCCGTGGGCGGACGCCGGAGTGATTATTCCCTGGAATGTCTATCAGCATTACGGCAGCAAAACCCTGCTGGCGGAGACCTATCCGGGCATGAAGGCCTGGGTGGATTGTGAGAGAAAGAAGGAGGAAGCCATCGAGGGGCCGCATCTGGTAAAGGACGGTTTCCATTTTGCGGATTGGCTTGCATTGGACAACGACCAGCCGGGACCGTTCGGGGCGACCGACCCGCTTTACATCGCCAGCGCGTATTATTACCGCTGCGCGGATATTGTGGCGCAGGCTGCAGAGATTCTCGGCTATGAAGAGGCAAAGGAATACCGCAAGCTGGCGGACGCGATCAAACAGGCGATCCGTGAAAAATATTTTGATGAAAATGGCCTCTGCGTGTGCAAAACCCAGACCGGCTCGGCGATCGCGATTATCTTCGGGCTGACGGATGCGTCAATGCCTGCAGATGCGCAGGAAGGTGCAGCCAAAACGGCCGCAGATGATGCGCCGACATATGCAGATGTGCAATCCGTATGCAGCTTCACGCAGCAGGAAGGCAATGCCCTGGAGTCTCGAGTAAAGGCGAACAACGATCACCTCAATACCGGCTTTGTCGGGACGACGATGCTTTGTCCGGCTCTCACCGCGACCGGCCACAATGATACGGCAATGACTCTTTTATTAAATGAAGATTTCCCGAGCTGGCTCTACAGTGTCAACCTGGGAGCGACGACGATCTGGGAGCGCTGGGATTCTGTGGGACCGGACGGCACCATCAGTGCGGAAGGCATGAACAGTCTGAACCACTACAGCTACGGAAGCATTGAGGCGTGGATGTACGGCTTTGTGTGCGGCATTCGCCCTGCAGAGGCGGGATTTGGGCGCGCAGTATTGGAGCCGCATCCGGATCAGAGACTGCAGTTTGTAAACGGAAAACTGCAGACACCGATGGGGCTTTACGAGAGCAGTTGGCGCTATGATGAGAACGGAAATGTGGCCTATACATTTACTGTGCCGTTTAACGCCGAAGCAGAGCTGAAACTGCCCGATGGACGGACAGCGGTGCTGACGGCGGGGACATGGGAGTATTGAGAAAGAGAAATTTTGAGAAGGGATGAAGAAAAACATGAGTAAAAACTATGAACCGCAGATTCAGGATCTCCTTGCGAAAATGACCCTGGAGGAAAAGGTGGGGCAGCTGCAGCAGTGCGGGCCGTCACTGGTCGGCGCGTTTGAGGTGAGTTTTGAGGAGCTGCTGGATATGATGTTTGACGGCAGGATCTCGCAGGAGGAGTTTGGCCGTCTGATGAGCGGCGCGAAGCAGGATTTTCATGAGGATGATATCCGGGCTGGGCGTATCGGCTCCTTTAACGGGATTGGCGACGCGGCGACGGCGAACCGTCTGCAGAAAATCGCGGTGGAGGAGACGCGGCTTGGGATTCCGCTGATCTATGGCTATGATGTAATCCATGGATTCCGCACGGTGACGCCGATTCCGCTGGCAGAGAGCTGCGCGTGGGAGCCCAAACTCTGGGAGCGGACCGGGCGTCTGGCGGCGCAGGAGGCGACTGCCGCGGGTGTGCATATGACCTTTGCACCGATGGTGGATGTGGCGAAGGATGCTCGCTGGGAACGTGTTAGTGAAGGCGCCGGCGAGGACGTCCTGCTGAATGGCGACTATGGCGCGGCCAAGGTGCGTGGTTTCCAGGGAGATGACCTGGCGAAGGAGGACGCGATGGCGGCCTGCGTGAAGCATTTCGCGGCCTATGGCGCGGGCGAAGCCGGGAGAGATTACAACCGGGTTGATATGTCCCCGCAGAAGCTGTGGGATGAGTATCTTCCTTCTTATAAGGCGTGTATTGACGCCGGGGCTCGCGCAGTTATGCCTGCGTTCAACGACATCAACGGTGTGCCATGCTCAGCAAATGAATGGCTGCTGCGCGATGTTTTACGGAAGGACTGGGGCTTTGACGGCATGACGATCAGTGACGCTAACGCGATTGCGGAGTGCGTGAACCACGGGATTGCGGCTGATCAGCGCGACGCAGCCAGACAGTGCCTGCAGGCCGGTGTGGACATGGATATGACGTCCAATTCGTATATCGCTCATGTGCAGGAGCTGATTGAGAGCGGAGAGCTGGATGAATCCGTGTTGAATGAGTCAGTGGCAAATATTCTGCGCGTGAAGTTCGAACTGGGGCTGTTTGACCATCCTTACCGCACCAGCGAGGCGCGGGAAGCCGGGGCGATGCTTACCGGGGATGCGAGGAAACTGGCGCGGGAAGCGGCGGTGAAGTCCATGGTGCTGCTGAAAAATGAAAAGGTACTCCCGCTGGCTCCGGATACCAGGCTCGGTATTTTCGGCCGTCTCGCGGCAGACGCCGGAGAAATGACCGGCGCATGGGCGATCGGAGCGCACCCGGACGACTGTCTGAGCATCATCGACGCGTGCAGAATGCGCGGTGCCAATTATCTGTATCTGGATCCGGACGATTGTGCCGGGACGGCATCGGAAACGGCTGCGGCGGCTCAGACATCCGCGGATTCAGCGCCAGAACAGGCATCCGTGCAGATGGCAGGCAGCACCGGAAAAACGGATAAAAAGAAAAAAATTGCAGAAATTGCAGCGGCATCCGATGTCCTCATCGCCGCAATTGGTGAAAACAAGGACGAGAGCGGAGAGGCCGCAAGCCGCGCTTCCATCACCCTGAAGGACAGTGATCTCCAGCTTGTGGAGACTTTGCTTGAGGTGGGGAAAGCACAGGGCAAGCCGGTCATTGCGATACTTTTCAACGGACGCCCGCTGGCAATCCCGCAGCTGGCCGAAAGTGCCGACGCGATCCTGGAGGCGTGGCATCCGGGCGTGGAGGCCGGACCGGCGATTCTGGATGTACTGTTCGGAGATGTGAATCCATCCGGTAAGCTCACGACCACCTTCCCCTACGCAAGCGGACAGTGCCCAATGTACTATGCGCATATCAACACTGGGCGGCCGGGCGGAAAATCAAAGTTTACATCAAAATACCTCGATACGCCTTTAGAGCCGGTTTATCCTTTTGGCTATGGCCTGAGCTATACGACATTTGCGTATGAAAACCTGACAGTGGAAAAAATTACGGCAGAAAGAACGACAAAAACTGCTGAGACTGCAGAAACCGGAAAAACAGCAGATACCAGCCTGAGTGCAGCCGGTATTGAGGCGAACGGGTGCCTCCGCGCGGCAGTCACTGTGAAAAATACCGGCGATCGCGCGGGAGACGAGATCGTACAGTGCTACGTGCGTGACGTCGTCGGATCACGCGTACGCCCGCTGAAGGAGCTGAAGGGCTACCGGAAAATCCATCTTGAGGCGGGAGAAGAACGTCAGGTTGAATTTGAAATTCCAATTGAAAAGCTGGGCTTTTACAATGCGAAGATGGAGTATGTGGTAGAGCCGGGAGAATTCCGTATCTATGTGGGCGGCAACTCTCAGGATGTGCTGGAAGCGAGCATAGTTTTGTAGAATCAGAGTATTGGATTGTGTGAATGTATGATCTGTGTTTTACAAAAATAATTTGACGTGTAACCTCAAATCCGTTACAATGCAAAAGGATTGAAGCTTTAATGCGATTGTTTGTGACTATGCCCCGCACTTTGCTGCGGGGCATAGGTGAAATCGTGGGCGTTTGCGAGAACTTATGAGGTATCTATGGAAATCGTTTTATTACTGCTCAAACAGAGCCTGATTATGTTTGTGTATCTGCTGATCGGCTACTTTTTATATAAGAAGAAACTGGTCAGTAAACAGGGAAGCGCCGACATGGGGCGGATGCTTTTATACGTCATCATGCCTGTCGCTATTTTGAAATCCTATATCCGGGATTTCAGCGTGGAGCTGCTGGAAGGACTGGTTGTCTCCTTTGTGCTGGCCCTGTTGTCACTGATCCTGGCGGTAGTGGTAAGCCGCCTGCTGTTTAAAAAGGAAGAAGGCGTGGAGCGCTTCGGCGCCGCGTTTTCCAACGCGGGATTTATCGGGATTCCGCTGGTGCAGATGGCGCTGGGGACGGAAGCCGTTTTTTATGTGGCATCGTTTGTAGCAATCCTGAATATCCTGCAGTGGACCTACGGCATTTTAGTTATGACGGGCGACCGCTCGGTCATCAGTCCGCGGAAGATCTGTACCAATCCGATTGTGATCAGCTTTCTGGCCGGCCTGCTACTGTTTTTCGTGCCGATTACTTTGCCGGAGATACTGACGGATATCATAGGCACACTTTCCTCCATGAATGGACCGGTGGCCATGATTGTACTGGGGGTATATCTGGGCCAGGTGCCGCTGAAATCTTTATTTACAGATAAACTGGTGTACAAATGCGCGGCTGTGCGTCTGCTGCTGATACCGGCGCTGACGATCGTGCTGATGCTCCTCATCCCCGCCGAATATCAGACCATCAAGCTCACGGTGCTGATCGCGGCCGCGGCCCCGGTGGGAAGCAATGTGGCGATTTTCGCACAGCTGTATGACCAGGACTACACCAGAGCAGTTAAGGAAGTGTGCCTGAGCACCCTGCTGTGCATCGTGACGTTGCCGGTGGTGGTTGGGATTGCGAATATGCTATTTTAAAACAGAAAGGAGATACAATCATGAACGACGCAGAAATGGAAAAGCTTGTAGGAGAGGTTATGCAGGGAATGACGCAGAACGAGCAGAACACCAAGGTGGAGCGCTTCCGCGTTCTGAATCCGATGGCGAAAAAGGGCCAGATCCTTTTTACCGGTTCTTCGCTGATGGAGCAGTTCCCGATCCAGGAGCTTTTGATGAACATGGGCTCCGATCTGGTGATTTATAACCGCGGGATCGGCGGCTACACGACGGACGACATGCTCGCCCACATGGAGGAGCAGGTCTTCGGGACGGAACCGTCCGTGATTTTTATCAACATCGGAACCAATGATCTGGGCAACAACAGCCAGCCTTTTGAGGTACAGTTGGAGAAGATGCTTGGGAATTATGAGCAGATCCTGACACAGATCAGGGAGCGTCTGCCGCAGACGAAGGTTTATATGATGGCCTACTATCCGGTCAATGAGACAGACAAGGTGCCCGAAGGCTGGGGTGCGGGGCTGTTTGTCAACCGCAACAACCGCAACCTGCCGGTCGCCAACGCGGCAGTGAAGGTACTGGCCGAAAAGATGGGGAATACCTACATCGACGTTAATGAGGGACTGACCGATGAGCGGGGCATGTTGAAAGCAGAATATACGGTCGAGGGCATTCATATGTACGCCAACGGCTACCGTGTCGTTCTGGAGAATATGAAGCCGTATCTCGGGCTGTAGAATTTGTACAATGAGAGCAGCGCGATATGGAATCGCGATATAGAATTGCTTCGCGACTGGCGCTGCATAAAAAATGTCGTTTTTGAAGTAAAAAATAACATGGTACGATTCGGGCAGATTCAGTACAATGAAAACAGTCATTGTGAACGGCAAAACCTTACGTAAAACGATGGAACGTCAAATGGCGGGATCTGGCGGGGCAGCCGCCGCCTGGGCAGGAAATTGTACGGACGCAGGACGTTCTGCCGCTCACGCGAATGGATGTACTAATTTCATGAAGGGGGATTCAAAATGGGCGACCAAAATCCAACGAAAAGCACCAAAAAGAAGGGACTGAGCAAGCCATTTGTCTGGTTCCACGCAACCTCTGTTAACGGCGGCGCGATGGCGATCGCGGCTACGATTGCATCCTATTTCTCTCTGTATGTGCAGAATGAGATCGGGATCACGGCGGCGCAGCTGTCTATCATCCTGCTGATCTGTTCGCTGTGGGATGCGATCAACGACCCGATGATGGGTGTTATCTGCGACTCGATCAATCCGAAGCGTGGACGTTATCGTATCTGGTTTACTTTTACACCGATCTTCCTGCTGGTAGATATGTTTCTGCTGTTCTCCAATCCGGGATTCATCCAGGGCAGCACAATGGCGAAGTGTGTGTATGTATGTCTTACATACATGTTCTACGGCATGATCGTTACCGCTTATACGATGCCGCAGATGGCAATCCTTCCGGCGATGACGCTGGACGATGAAGAGCGTAACTCAGTTGTAGCAAAGGGCGCAGGCGTTTGCGCGCTGATGTTCACCATCGCTTCCACCTTCTCTACACAGCTTGTTGAGATTTTCGGCAGCTATCGGAATCTGATGTGTACTTATGCGGCGCTGTCGATTATTTCCTTCTGGGGACTGTATAAGACCTCTGAAGAGCGTTATGTAATGCCGAAGGATAAGGACAACGCAGGTCTGAAGCAGCTGGTTTACGTATTCCGCCACAAAGAAATCTGGCCGGTAATGCTTTGCTGGTGTCTGGCGGCGATCAGCTACGGCTTCATGTTCTCCTCTTCTGTATACTATGCACAGTATGTTCTGGTTCCGGATCGTGTAGATCTGGCTACCATGGATGAGGCTACGATCGGCGCGCTGACCGGTTCTACGATCTCTGTTTACATGGGCTTTATCTCTGTCGGAGCACTGATTTCGATGATGGTGCTGATGCCGATTTTCCTGAAAAAGTTCAAGACCGGTTATCAGGCAATGATCGTTTCTCAGATCCTGACCATTATCTGCTATGTGATTCTGCTCTTCACAGGACGCCTGAACTTCTGGTATTGTTGCATTCTTTCCTTCGTTGCAACCGCAGTAGGATCGATGGTAAACGCTCTGGTGAATGTATTGGTAAATGATACCATTGACTTTATCCTTTTGAAGGAGGGCAAGCAGCTGAACGGTATTGTATCTTCTGTCAAGGGCTTCGCACAGAAGTGCGGCAACACCGTAACCAGCTCCGGTATCCTGGCAATCATCGCAGTGGCAGGCTTCAGCACCGATTATGGTATTTTCGGACAGCCGGCTTCGGCAACCACATCCGTAATCGTAGCTCGTTTCGCAGTGCCGGCACTGGTATCCGTGGCTATCCTGGTGATCATGATGTTCTACCCGCTGAAGAAGTACTTCCCGGAGATCGCGGCTATGAAGGAAAAGATGAGAGCGGAGCAGGGCGAATAATTCATCGCAAGGCGGCAGCTGGACAGTTTTATAAAAACAATTTTATAAAAATTCAGTAACTTACTCAGAACAGTTACGAACAAAATGGCTTCCTCTGTTGTGGAGGAAGCCGTTTCTGTATTATGCGCAGTATGTTCCAATTTGCGAAGCAAATTGAGAACTTCTACTCGATCGGCAGTGAGACTGCCAGAAAGGATTTCTATTATGAAAACACCAGCATATAATCCCTACCTCCCCTTCTGGGAGACGGTTCCGGACGGGGAACCACACGTATTTGACGGCAGAATTTATATTTTCGGGAGCCACGACCGGCGCGGCGGGACATCCTATTGCGAGGAGGATTATGTCGGATGGAGCGCTCCGGTGGACGATCCGGGTGCCTGGCGCTATGAGGGCGTGATCTACCGGAAGGAGCAGGATCCCTTCAATGGGGCGCCTTACGAGGGGAAGCTGCCGGACTTTGACGACGCTTTTGCGGGAGAAAGGCTGCACTGCCTCTACGCGCCGGATGTGGCGAAAGGGCCGGATGGCAGGTATTATCTGTATTACGCGCTGGATTTTGTGAATGTGATTTCGGTGGCGGTGTGTGACACTCCGGCCGGAAAATATGAGTTTTTGGATTATGTGAGAAAGCCTGACGGGACGATTCCGCAGATCGGGCGCTGGTTTGACCCGGCGATCCTCTCGGAGGAGAGCGGGAATTATCTGTACTACGGCTTTTGCCCGCAGGTGCGCTTCCCGGGGATGGAAAGCTTGGAGATCCCGGGCAGCATGATGGTGCGCCTGGCGGATGATATGCACACGATGATCAGCGAGCCGAAATGCGTGGCAAACGGCTGTGATACTGCAAAAGGGACCGCTTATGAGGCGCATCCGTTTTTTGAGGCCTCCAGCATCCGCAAATTCGGGGACTGGTATTATTTCGTTTATTCCAGCCTGCAGGGACATGAGCTCTGCTATGGAATGGCAAAGACCCCGGAAGGACCGTTTGAATACAAGGGCGTGATTGTCTCAAACGGGGACATCGGTCTGGAAATGCCCCCTCGCTGCGCTCGACGGATATCTCGCCCGAAGGGCGAAGATGCCACCCGGCGAGGGCAGGTCGCATCGCCCATTCCGAATCGCTGCGCGATGGGCGATGCTGTAGAAGGAACGCCGTACCCGGTCAACTATACTGGCAATAACCACGGCGGCCTGGTGCAGATCCAGGATAAATACTATATTTTCTGGCATCGTCATACCCACGGCACCGAGTTTTCCCGGCAGGGCTGTGCGGATGAAGTGCAGATTCTGGAGGACGGCACGATCCCTCAGATTGCAATCACGAGCTGCGGTCTGAACGACGGACCGCTTCCGGCCAAAGGATATTATGAAACCTATATCGCCTGCCATCTCACCGAGGCCGACTGGTCAAAGGTAGGTCATGTGATCTCGACCGGCCCGGAGGGCGGAGAACTGGTGATCCCGGAGGAAAGACCTTATGTGACAGAGGAGCCGCTGGGAGGGGCAGAAATGGAAGATACCGGAGCAAATGCTGTGAATGCAGCTTCCAGTTCAAATGAGACGACAGAGCAGTCCGCGGAAGCGCAGAGAACTGCGGCAGGCGATAACAAGGGCTTAAAACCATATATCTACAATCTTCGCAAAGGAGCTGTAGCCGGATTTAAATCGTTTGCGTTTGACGGGACGGAACGAGAGATTACGCTGGAGCTGCGCGGAAGCTGTGGAAATGACTCCTCAGTGCGCGATGGGCGATGCGGTGGGAGTATGGAAGTGCGGCTGGATGCGCCGGATGGAACCGTGATTGCGCGTGTCGCTATGGATACGGCAGATACAGGAAAAGATGGTAAAACTGGTGCATGGAAAAAAATAAATGTTCCGCTAGCTGCCACGGATGGCGTGCATGCGCTGTACTTTGTTGTTACAGATGGCGTATTGGATTTTGCATCTTTTGAAATAAGGTGAAAGGATGTAGATGTACGTAAATCAGGGTGAAATTACTGGTGAGATTCCGATTTTGAAAACTGTGGAAACAATGCCTGTAGCTCCAGATGCAGTCAATATGGATCGAATGACGGTGGATGGAATTCATGCCATGCTGCAAAGAGGCTGTAACGACATTGCAGCGGTAAAGGTACATAATGCCGCAGAAGCTTTTACCAGATTCAGAGAAAATCAATAAAAGAAAAAGACAAACGGGGGAGTAGAGCACTCCCCTGCTTGTCTGAAAGAAAATGATACCAGTCTGATTTTGCCTGCTTAATAGAGCATTTCCTCCAGATACGGACACCGTTTTTCAGCGCCGCCTTCGGAAGAAAGCCGCCCCTCGCAGGTGACATGGCGGACTTTGCGGCAGTAGGTGTCGCAGGCCCAGGTTTCCGGAGTCCAGTCCGGCTGCTGGTCTGCCGCGGCGATCAGCACCTGAAGCGCATGGAGTTCTTCTTTACTCATCAATCCCTGGTTTCTAAGCAAAAATGTGTAGGCTGTTTCAGCAGCCTGCTTTGTACTATTTTTCGGGATGCCTGTATGAACCGCAGGCGATTTTACAGCATCTGTTTTAGCATTGCCCATCGCAAATCTCCTCCTTTACACAGACAAAGCCGATGCGGCATGGGAACCCTCCCACATTGATTTGGGTAGGTGGTTCGTCTCACAGCTAAGCGTGACACAATGGGGCATTTTTAGTTACGCATCCATCCGAAATGGCTGGAGAGCCTCCTCATTGGAAATCTTGTGCTCCCTCCGGTATTTCTGCGGCGACATCTGATATTGCGAGCGGAATACGCGGGAAAAGTGGTCAGAAGAATTATAGCCGACCTTTTCCGCAATCTCGCCGATGCTCATGTTGGTGTTGACCAGATAATCCACGGCCTCTGACATCCGCAGCCCCTTGACCAGTTCTGTAAAATTCTGCCCGGTATTCTGCTTGATGAGTGTGCACAGATAAGGCTCACTGTAATGGAAAAAATCCGCCAGGGCAGAGAGCGTCAGCGTCTGATAATGGTGCTGGATATACTGGAGTACCAGCGAAAATTCGGATCCAAACTGATAATCATAGAACTGCACAGTTTTACTGTAATTTCGCAGCATGTAGGAAAACATCTGATTCAGCCAGCTGATGCAGCAGTCATTGCTGTAGGGATCCGGCTTGTAGCATTCGAGCATGGCGTTAAAAACAATCAGCCGCAGCCACTTGGTAGTCGGACAGAAAAACAGCAGGTAATTGGTGTGGTTGTTTTCCGATAAAAAGGTGCGGAAAAACTGTGAGAGCAGATTTTTCCCGGACAGCAGGGACAGGAAGGTCTTATTAAACGTACTTTTCCGCAGCATGATGCAAAGCACGGTAGAGTCGTCGTCAATCGTCAGGTCGTGCAGTGAGCCCGGCGCGATCATGCAGAATTCTCCTTCCCGGAGGATACGCGAGCTCTTTTCAAACTGGAAGGTACATTCCCCGCTGGCCACATAATTGATCTCGAAATAATTGTGTTTGTGAAGCAGCGGGCGGGTCAGACGCGGATGGCGGATGATGAAAACATCACGGGAATTCGGGATGATATCTGTCTCAGTCACACAGGTCGGGTCTTTTTCGTACGCATTAATGGTAAACACCAGAGTATCAATAAACTGATTGATTTCTTCAATGCTCATATCGTCCAGCATCTGGTGGGGCGAGACTGTCGGCAGAGGCTCTTCCGAGAGAAGTCCCTTGCGGCACAGGTAATTCATCATCTCCAGAAACTGGGAGCGGTTGCCGGTTTTCTGATAATAATTGGTCAGGTGTTTTTGAAAATCTCCATAAGTGATGTAATAATTCATAAAATACCTCAGAATATGTCGATATTCGCATGGCGAGTATGGATGCGAAATGCTCTTTGCATGGCTTTTATGTGTCAAAATCTGCAGCTGACTGCAGGGTAGAAAGCTGTTTTGTAAAGAAAAAATGAAAACTGTTAAATTTTTTTAAAGTATAACATATCCGGACACGGATTGGCAATGAAAAAATGTCGGATTCCGAACTGTTCACATTTTTGGCTGAAGTGAAAAAGTAAATTCCACTCTGAAGGGGGGACAAGTTGAATTTAGTC
>JAJBVE010000007.1 GCA_020859995.1 Clostridiales bacterium | reverse complement strand
GAACAGCGGGATCTTGCCTATTATGTGGCGGCCCAGATGCCGGATTCCCTGCGCAGGTTGGGGAGAGCTACGGTGAAGGCTTTCGGCGCTAAGAGCCGTTTTGTACATATGGAATTTTTCCGGCTGACGAAGGCACGTAAGGGCTTGGGTGAAATTGGCGATTTCGTTGGGCTTGAGGTGAATATGCGTCCGGCGGGCGGCTATACGCCAGATATGATGAACTACGCGCACAGCACGGACGTATACCAGATCTGGGCGGATATGGTGTCCGCAAATCAGCGGCTGCTTCCGGAGCGCGGAGAAGACCATTTTTGTGTCTACGCAAGCCGGCGGGATTGCTTTTCCTATCAGCACAGCCACCAGGAGATTCTGGACCGATATGGCAAACGGATTGTGATGTGCGAGCGGATGCCCGAAATGAATGTTGCTCAGATGGGCAATCAGATGTACACGGCTCATGCGGCCACGCTGGAGGAGACGGAGGAATTCATCCGTTTTGTGACGGAAAGAGTGTGACCAATGGGAAAGATAGATTTTCTGAGGTGACCGTTATGGATATTTTACAGGCTGTCCGGGAGGATCTGCCCGAAATTCTGGCTCTGCAGAGGATTGCCTTTATATGCGAGGCGGAGGAGTTTTACTATTACAGCATTGATCCGATGGTTCAGACGCTGTGTGAATTAGAGGAACTGCGGATAAAATAGCTGATTCTGTATATATCTTAGCTGGAAGAACGGGCGATGGAAGAAGAAAGGCGAAAAGAAAAGCGAAAAGAAAAGCGCGTATGGCATCTTACTAATGCCAGGGGCGCTTTTCTCAGGTGCGATTTGATGAAAAGGAAAGTTCGATCCAGAGGCCATTCGCGACTTCAACTCTTAAGCCTGCGGCGAAGGATCTCCAGTTCACGTTCCAAGGCTGCATTTTTATCAGCGAGAGCCGATTTTTCTTCAGCAAGGGTCGCTTTTTCATCCCGCAGGCTTGCATTCTCTGCTTCGAGTTCATCAATTCGAAAACGATATTTATCATTAGGAAGCTCCATCGCTCCCGGAAGCAATGGTTTCATATCCTTATCGCCTCCTTTCTTCTGGTACTGCAGGATGATCTGCTGGTAGAGCTGTTTTAGTAGCTCCAGCAATTGATTGTAGTCGTCCAAATCGATATTTCCAACCTGCAAATTTGCTTTTATGCTTCCCAGTATATCAGAGTCGATAAAATTTTTCAATTCCTGTGGGAAGTCAAGTTAGGCAGTAAAATTCCCATTAAACCTATTGACATAATGGGATAAACAATGTTATTATAAGTGCGTGAGAAAGGAGAATACGAATTTTGCGTTCGTAACACTGCGGTTCCCATGCACATACTATCAGGATCCGAATCAGGAGGCATCTAAAATGGCAAAAAAAGAGAACAGATTCAGAGGGTACGATATTTATACACAGGCCATACACACCGGTACGGATTACGATGAGGGAACCGGCGCTGTCCGCAGACCGCTGCACATGGCGAACAGCTACAAGCTGCCGGACGACCTTTCACAAGTCAATTATTCCTCGACAGACCTGCTGATGTATTCGAGAAATGGAAACGCCAATCAGAAATGGCTTGAGGAAAAAATCGCGGCTCTGTACAATGCGGATGACGCGATCGTGCTGGCCAGCGGCGTCGGGGCGCTGCATGCGCTCTTCTGGACACTTTTGCAGTCGGGAGACCGGGTGCTGTATCCGAATGTCAGCTATATGGCGGTTTATCGGATGTTTCACGAGCTGTTTAATAAAAAATTCGGCGTGGAGACAGTGATGGCAGACATGACAGATCTGGAGGCAGTAAAAAAGGCAATCACTCTGGGAACGAGGCTGGTCCACATCGAAACGCCGGATAATCCGACCGTGGGGGTCACGGATATCGCGGCGATTGCCAGGATTGCTCATGAAAACGGCGCGCTTTTGTCGGTCGACAATACGTTTGCGTCGCCCTATAATCAGAATCCACTAGAGCTGGGAGCTGACTTTGTGGTAGATTCCCTGACAAAATACATCAACGGCCACGGCGACGCGCAGGGAGGGGCGATCGTATCTAATGATCTGGAAACGATGGATCGCATCCGCTATGAAGCGCAGGTCAATGTCGGGGCAGTGATCAGCCCTTTCAACGCATGGCAGATTTTCCGGGGCTCGGTTACCTTCCCTCTGCGCATGGACCGGATCAACCAGTCCGCGCAGCAGATTGCCGAGTGGCTGGAGCAGCGGGAAAACGTCACGTTTGTCTCATATCCGGGACTTGCCAGCAATCCGGGACACGAGCTGGCCAGAGGGCAGATGAAAAACGGATTCGGAGGTGTGATTTCCTTTGGCGTAAATGCGGACGATAAAACAGTCGAGCAGTTCTGCGCGAAGCTGAAGGTCGTCACCTTTGCGGTCTCCCTCGGACATGACGAAAGCCTGATATTCCCGCAGCCCAGCTACGATGAGCGGATTGAGCTGTACCCGGAAAAGTTCCGAAAGGGCTTTATTCGATTTAGTGTTGGACTTGAGTCACCGGAAGACATCATAGGTGATTTGGATCAGGCGTTCAGGGCAGTTGGACTGTGAGTGAAAAATGAGACTAAACATACGTATACGTAATGATACCTGATTATCGGAAAAACCGATAATCAGGTATCGTTTTTTCCGATTTGACGGGAAAGGATTTCTAATGTATTATTACCCA
>JAJBVE010000189.1 GCA_020859995.1 Clostridiales bacterium | reverse complement strand
CCATCGCAAAGCGATCTTTAAATGGCGGAGCGTCCTGCCGCCGACCTGCGGGAGGCTTGCATCATCAAACAGAGCATTCTTTGGCCTGCCAGTCGGCTCCGAACAGTTATATGGAGATTTCTGTGAAGCCACCGAAGGATCCCGCAAAATACGCGGCACTGCGGAAAGCAGTTCCTTCGTATAAGAATCTTCCGGAGAGCGCAGGACCTCCTCCGCCCTCCGACACTCCACAATCTGCCCCTTGTGCATCACGGCAATCCGGTCTGCCATCTTCGCGGCTACACCCAGATTGTGCGTTACCAGCATAATCGCGGTGTCGGAAAGCTCTCTGGCCTTCAGTAATTCATCGAGTACCTGGCCCTGCAGCGTGACATCCAGCGCGCTGGTCGGCTCGTCAGCTAAAATCAGCCGGGGACGAAGCAGCATGGTAAGCGCAATTGCGATCCGCTGGTTCATCCCGCCGCTCATCTCGTACGGGCAGCTGTCCAGAATCCGTTCGCCATCCGGAAGCCCCAGTGTATCAAGCATGCCAAGAACCTCTTTCCAGGATTCTTCACCATGGTACAGGCCGTTACTTTTGAGTGTCTCCTGAAACTGCCTGCGATACGTGCGGATCGGATTAAACGAAGCACCCGGATTTTGGAAAATCATGCCGATACTGCCTGTATTTCCAGCCTTAATCTGTCTGTCTTCATGTCTGTGAACAAGGGCATTCTGTTTTTGTTCCTTACGGGCAAAGCGGTGATTTTCTCCGCCATTGAAAATATCCCCGCCCAGTATTTTCACTCCAAACAGTTCCGGATTCAGGATTGCTTTCAGCAGAGTACTTTTTCCGCTTCCGCTCTCTCCGACGATACAAAGAATCTCTCCAGGCATCACAGATAAAGAGACATCTGAAACAACCGGGGCAGCAAGGCCATACCCCAGACTCAGATGTTCTGTGCGGATTAAAAATTCTGTTTTGCTGCCGGCCGCTTCCCCAGGCATGTCTCTCACCACCCCTCTGTTCTGCTTTTTCTACTTCTTTTTCTACTTCTTTTTCTACTTCTTTTTCTACTTGACTTTATACCCGTTTGTAAATTGTTTCACTGCGCCTTCACATCCATCAATTCCTGCACGGAGTCGCCCAGATAGTTAAAAATCATAACCGTCAATACCATCGCGCCGCCGGGCGCCAGCACCGTCCACGGCGCGAGCTGCATATATCCGCGCGCTTCGTTGATCATACTGCCCCACTCCGCATTCGGAAGCTGTACGCCAATCCCCAGAAAGGATAATCCGGCAAAACCCATCATGGTGACGCCGATCTGCGTAGCCGCGTTCACGAGCAGCGGCGGCAGGATGTTCGGAAAAATATGCCGGATCAGAATGCGGACATCACTGCTTCCTCCCAGCCTTGCGGCCAGGATATAGGGTTCTTTTTTTATCGCGAGCACCTGACTGCGCGCCAGCCTCGCATATAATGTCCAGCCGGTGATTCCAAGCGCCAGCATGGCGTTCCCCATGCCTCCTCCCAGAATTCCGGCGACGGCAATAGCAAGCACCATCTGCGGAAATGCCAGCATCGTGTCTGCCAGGCGCATCACAACCGCGTCCAGCAGCCCGCCATAGTATCCGCAGAGCATTCCCAGCACACTCCCGGCCAGAAAGGTGACTGCTACCAGAAACAGCGCGGAAAATACCGAAGTCCGCGCGCCCATCAGGACTCTGGAAAATACACAGCGTCCCAGGCTGTCCGTTCCAAACGGGTACTGCCGGCACGGCGCAGCCTTCATATACAGCGCGTTCGTCTCATTTGGATCGTTCGGACAAAGCCACGGAGCCAGGATGCTGACTACGATCAGAATCATCGCCAGCACGGCAAAAAAAATCGTCCGCTTTTTTGCTTTTGATTTTGATGTCATGCCTTTCCGCCTCCTTTTGCGCCGTTCTCTCTGCTCTCGCTATTCTCTCTGCTCTCGCTATTCTCTCTGTTCTCGCTGTTCTCTCTGTTCTCGCTGCCGTCTATACTTTTCTTCCGTTTTTGCGATTGCCCTTTTCCTCAATTTTCCAGGATAGCAGATTCCACTTATTTGGCTTTTTTCCGCAGAGCATTTTCGGATTCTTGCCGCACAGCTTTCACGCACAGGTTTCCCACATGTCTTTACCAGATAACATTCCTATACACTTTGCGTCCTCGGATCAAACACCCGGTAGCTGATATCAATCAAAAGATTAATCCCGACATAAAGGACCGCCATCAAAATCACAAATCCCTGTATCACCGGGTAATCGCGGGCCGTGATGGAATCCATAACCAGCTTTCCCAGACCCGGCCACATAAAAATGGTCTCAATCACCACGCTTCCGCCCATCAGCGTTCCCACCGACAGGCCAACGATGGTCAGGAGCGGCATCATGGAATTGTGCAGTACATTGCAAAGCAAAATCAGATGCTCTTTTACCCCGCGCACACGTGCGCCGGTGACGTATTCCTGGCTGAGCTGTTCGAGAAATTCCGCGCGGAACTGCCGGATAAAGCGGCTGATCATCGGAATGGACAGCGCAAGCATCGGGAGAAAAAGTCCCTGCAGGGTTCCTTTCGTAATCACCGGAAACCATTTCAGCTGTATACAGAAAAAATAGATCAGAAGTACGGAGAGCAGAAAGCTTGGCACAGAATTTCCGACAAAGGTCAGGAAACGGATCAGGTAATCGGAAAAATGATTTTTCCGTACTGCGGTATAAAGTGCCAGCGGGACGGACAGCAGCAGAGAAAAGAAAAGGCTCGCCAGGGACAGGATGAGCGTATTGCCCATCCCTTCCGCGAGCTTATCCGTCACGGACCGGCCGTCTTTATAGGAGGTGCCGAGATCGCCGTGCAGAGCATCGAAAAGCCAGTCGGCATACTGAACGAGAAAAGGGCGGTCCAGTCCCATCTCCTGGCGCACCTGCTCCACGACCTCGTCACTGACTGCAATTCCCTGCGCCTTCAGTTTTTTCTCCGCAGGATCGCCGGGCGAAAGATACAGCAGAAGAAAGGTCAGAAAGGTCACTCCGAACAGGACCGGTATCATCTGTAATAATCGTTTTCCGATGTATTTTCCCATCGTCCGTTTCGTCCTTTTTTACTCCGTTACCGTTTTATCCGTATCCGCATCAATAGCGTAAAAATCAAACGGGCTTGTCTCTGCGAATCCGCTCACGCCGACCCGCATCACAGTCGTCTTGTTAAACAATCCGACATAGCCAAAGGCATTGTCATCAATCGCCATCTGGACAATCTCATTCGCCAGTTCCGCTCGGCGGTCGGTATCTGTCTCGTATTGCAGCTCATTGATCAGGCTTTCACATTCTTCACTTTCAAAGCCGCCGCAGTTTAGTGCCGCGCCATCGCGCAAAGTAGAATCAATAAAGTAGTACGGGTCCCCCGCCTTATCCGAAATCATGCAGTACAGCGCTATGTCAAAATCCCCGCTGGCAATATAGGTCGCGTCCGGATCTTCCTCTGCATAAAGCTCCACATTTACGCCGATATTTTTCAGCTGTTCCTGCATCAGAATCGCCAGTGTGTCCAGACTGCGGGAGGCGTAATAATACAAATTCAGTGAAAGCTCTTCGCCGTCTTTTTCATAAAAGCCGTCTTCATTCCGCACATAGCCGTCTTCCTCCAGAAGCGCCATCGCAGCGTCCGTATCCACCGCTGCTTTTACCACCTGCCCATACGCAGTCGAGGATGAGAACGGGCCATCTGTCGCACTGACCGTGCCGTTCAGATAAGCGGCAATCGCCTCCGCATCCACGGTCAGATTGATCGCTGCCCGCACATTGTCACTCAGCGTATTCTCGTTTAAAATGTAGAACTGCAGACGCGTGGCCGGGATCACGGTCAGCTGGTAAGTATCCGGATCCAGCGAATAGATCTCAACCGCTGCCGCGGTTACACTTGTATAACAGTCCAGTTCGCCCGACTGCATCGCCGCCAGCTTGGTATTGTCGTCCTGCATATAGTAGAACACTGCGCCGTCCAGCTGCACATCACCGCCCCAGTAGTTCTCATTTTTTGCCACCGTCACCGTACCCTCCGGCTCAAATGTACCGACTACAAACGGGCCCGTCGCGATCGGTGCATTATCATAATCCGTCGTATTGTCCAGATCCAGAATGGCAAGCTCCGGACTTGCCAGGTCGTTCTGCAGAGTCGGATAAACCGATGGTGTAGTGATCGTCAGCGCCTGCTCATCCACCGCTTCCATCTCATATTCCGCCAGATACGCAAAACGGGCATTCACCTCAGCTGCGCGCTGCAGGTTGCGGATCACCATCTCTGCCGTCACCGGCTCTCCATTCGAAAACGCCGCCCCCTCTGAGAGCGTAATCGTCCAGGTCAGGCCATCCTCGCTTAAGGCCGCGTCCGACGCCAGCCACGGCTCCACCGACGAGTCGTCTCCCATCTTGAACAACGTTTCTGTCAGTCCATAAAGGGAAGTCATCCATCCGTAATACTCCTTGTGTGCATCCAGACTCGCATAGGAAAAGTCCTCCGCCACGTATAAAATTTTCTTTTCCGCTTCTGATGCCTCCGCAGCGTCGGTTACAAATGTATCTGTTCCTGTCAGTCCCAGAACCAGAGCGCATGTCATAAGTGCCGTAATAATTGCTGACCATCTCTTTTTCATGAAAAAAATTCCTCCCTCAGATCGTTTTGAATATGTTTATACAAGCCCCATAAGAGGATATGGGGCTATTCGAAATTTTCACAGAGATCTATAGTTTTTTACATAGTCCGCAGCATATTTACCGGAGCAGAACCGGGCAGGATATCCAGTGCGGCAAATTTTCCAAAGCGGAGCCTGGCGGGGAATATTGCGGCTAAAGCCGCACATGGACAGGGAGACAAAACTCCCTATCCGATTTTCACGCCTCTGAGCATAAACATCGGGCGGGAAGCGAAGTTCACCTTCTCCTCTTCATCCCAGACTCTTTCTCCGATCCGTTCATCTGTATAGATCAGTTTAAATCCGGCGCGGCGCATCATCTCAATATCCGTCTGCGGCCTCTTACAGCGGCTTAAAATCAGTCCGCGGGAGATTTCCTCCATCTTGTCGCTCTCCGAATAATCCTCATAATCCTTGATCTGTGCGTCCCGCACCCGCCTGCGGTCTTCTTCAAAGGAGAGTGCTTTTTCCTCATCAAACAGGTAGCTGTACCAGCCAGCGTCAAAATTCAGCAGGACACCGCCTTTTTTCAGCACCCGATGCCATTCCCGGTAAGCCTTTCCCGGGTGCTCCAGATTCCAGGTCAGATTGCGGGTGACAATCGCGTCAAAATTCGCGTCGTCAAAATCCAGATTCTGCGCGTCCATCTGCAGAAATGTAATTTTATCAGCCAGACTTCCCGCGTTCTTTTTCGCTTCGTCCAGCATACTCCGGGTGTAGTCCACAGCGGTCACCTGATAACCTCTCTTCGCCAGACCAATCGCAAAAAAGCCTGGGCCCGTGCCGATATCCAGCACCCGATTGCCAGGAATACCTTTTAAATACTGCTCCAACACATCCATCCATAAGTGCTCATTTTCATGCTCCATCTCAAAGCGCACGTTTTCGGAATAGCTTTTGGCGCGCTTTGTCCAATAATCCCTTATTTCCGGCAGCATGCTCCGGTCCTCATCAAGTAATGTCGCTCCCATATCGTTTTTGTCGCTCCTGTTATAGATTTTACACGCATTTGTACGGCACAAAATTTGCATCATCTGTGCCAGCATGCGCTGATTCTTATTTCACACAATACTGACGCAGCACATGATTTTCGCAATCTGTATCAGCACACGCTGCCTCATAGTTTGTTTAAAATTTATCAGACGAAGGGAGTATAAAACGAATCCCCCCACTGCGCAAGCCCCGTGGGGGGATAAAAATTTACCTGTGCATCATTGCAGAAAGATTTCCTTTACCTGTCCGAATCCGCATTTGAAGACTTATGCCGTATCATATAATGAAAATGCCGGAAACCGGCAAAAAATTCTTGCATTTAAGGAACGGTTATGTTAAGATATCCGATGTGCTGAAAAACATTTGCCATTCATTACAGATTTGCCGCTGTGGCGGAATTGGCAGACGCACTTGACTCAAAATCAAGCGGGTAACACCGTGCCGGTTCGAGTCCGGCCAGCGGCACTTTTAAAAAGTCCTGTGTTTGCAGGACTTTTTTTCATTCAAAATCAGCCACGCTCCAGAAATGGCTGCGCGACACTTCTGTTAAAGAAATCAATCAGCGGCCCCATGAAAAATGCCGTAATGATCGTCCCCACGCCGGCCACGGCTCCGATACCGGAGAGACTGCCGCCAGATAAGGCATACAGCGCAAGGCCTGCCGCGACACAGATGAGATCAGTCGCGATGCGCACCCACCGGAACTGGCCTTTTTTCCAGGTACCGGTGATGATCAGCGCGACCGCGTCGTAAGTCGAGACTCCCAGATCCGCTGTGAAATAAAAAGCCGAGGCCAGGCACATGATCACGATCCCAATAACCAGACAGAGAATTCTGCCGGGAATGCCGAGATCCGGCAGTGCCCGCAGCAGAAGCTGGTGGGAATAATCCGCGATGTAGCCGACCAGGAACAGATTGATCACGGTGGCAAGTCCGATATAATGCCGGTCAGCCAGGAGCGCAAACAGCAGTAAAACTGCGTTTGCCAGCACGTAAAGTGTTCCGAAGGAAAGCGGGATGACCGAATTCAGGCCGGACATCAGCGCCTGAAAAGGGTCTACGCCAAAGGTTGCTCTTTTAAAAAATCCGACGCTGATCGCGGCGATAATGACACCCATAATGCACATCAGCAGTCTTCTGGGAAAGTTCCCGATCTTCATTTTATTCATAAATTTATTCTTCACCCATCCCTGAGATCATTCCCAGAGGCATATCTGAAGTCATCCGCCAAAGCGTTTCCGGCTTCGCTTCTGACTTTGTCCTCAGTTTCGTGTCTTACCTGTATTTACAGCATTTACTGTATCTGCAATATCTTCTGCTCTGCGTTTTACCACACCATATCCTTTAGTATATCGCAGAAATCGAAGGTCGCAAAGTAGTCTCTCGGCGTCTCGGCGCGGCGGATCAGCTGGGTCGTGCCGTCTGTTTTTAAGAGAACTTCCGCTGAACGGAGGCGTCCATTGTAGTTGTAGCCCATCGAGAAGCCGTGAGCTCCGGCGTCGTGGATCACCAGCAGATCGCCCATGTCGATTTTGGGAAGTTTGCGGTCGATCGCGAATTTGTCATTGTTCTCGCACAGGGAACCGGTCACATCATACACGTGGTCGCAGGGCTCGTTTTCCTTGCCCATAACGGTGATGTGGTGGTAGGCGCCATACATGGCCGGACGCATCAGGTTGGCTGCGCAGGCGTCTACGCCGATGTATTCCTTGTGGGTATGCTTTTCATTGATCGCGCGGGTCACAAGAACGCCGTAGGGTCCCAGCATGTAGCGGCCCAGCTCTGTATAAAGCGCCACGTCGCCCATACCGGCCGGAACGAGCACTTCCTCATAGACCTTCTTTACGCCGCGCGCGATTTTGTAGATGTCATTTTTCTCCTGATCCGGGCGGTAAGGAATACCGATGCCGCCGGAGAGATTGATAAAGGTAATTTTTGCCCCTGTTGATTTGTGAAGCTTTACTGCCAGCTCAAAAAGTACCTTCGCGAGCAGCGGATAATAATCATTGGTCACGGTGTTGCTCGCCAGGAAGGCATGGATGCCGAACTCCTCCACTCCCTTGCTTTTCATGATACGGAAGGCTTCTTCAATCTGCTCGGTCGTCATGCCGTATTTCGCGTCACCAGGATTATCCATAATATCGTTGCTGATTTTGAAAAGCCCGCCTGGATTATAGCGGCAGGACATGGTCTTCGGGAGACTGCCCAGTGTCTGCTCCACCTTCTCGATATGTGTAATATCATCCAGATTGATGATACCTCCAAGCTCGGCGGCCTTCTTGAATTCCTCAGTCGGCGTGTCGTTGGAAGAAAACATGATGTCATGCCCCTTGATGCCGATCGCCTCGGAGAGCATCAGCTCCGTCATGGAAGAACAGTCAGTGCCGCAGCCGTATTCATGCAGGATATTGATCAGAAATGGGTTGGGCGTTGCCTTGACCGCGAAATATTCTTTGTAGCCCTTATTCCAGGAAAACGCATCATAGAGCTCTTTCACATTTGCCCGGATCCCGGCCTCATCGTAGAGGTGAAAAGGCGTCGGATACTGCTGTGTCATTGCCTCAAGCTGTTCTTTTGTCACAAATGTCTTTTTCATAAGTCCCTCTCCTCATTTTTCATTTTTCTCTTATTTTAACGGAAAAGGCGATAGATTTCCTCTCCGTGTTTCCCAATTTCTTCCCTGTTTTCCCCAAAATAGTTCTATAGAGATACAATTCTGCTGCCGCCATGATCCATACCACCATGTTCCTGATACCATTGATTGCTTTTATGAAAGCCCGAAAAACCAGTTCAGCCGGTGTTTGACGTCCACCAGATTGTTATAAGCCAGCATCTGATATTCATTCAGAATGTCGTCATAGGTATCGTCGGTATCCCACGCGTAGAAGGTACCGTCCGCGTCCCGGTAAGCGTTGGCATTGATAATGGGCAGAGTCTCCATCAGTTCGCTTAAGTAGGTCTGATAATCCGTCAGCGGCACCCCGGCCGCCTCCAGCACCAGGCCGGACAGATAATTGACGCTGATCCCCTCGTAATAAGCGGATTCCAGGTCATAATTAGCCCAGATTACAAAAGGCACACGATAGCCCTGCTGAATCTCCTCTACCGTTTCCGGCTCGTCCACGCCGCAGATACGGCGGATCTGGTTCGTAATATAATCAGACGGCTGATGATCGCCAAACATCACAATCACAGTCGGCTCGTCCTGCTCCTCGAAATATTCCACCAGCTCCTGCAGAGCCTTGTCTGACTCATTCATCAGCGTCAGATATTTTTCCGTCGCCAGCACCTGCGTCGTCTTATTTGTCACATCCGTCAGTTCTATGTATGCGTCAAACCCCGGTGAATCCTTGCTGTAGCCGCTATGATTCTGCATAGTCACCTCAAAGACAAAGAGCCGGTCGTCATCCTCTTTTTCCTCGTACTGCTCGATGATTTTATCGAACGCGGAGCTGTCGCTGATATAGCCGCGCATCAGCGTGGGATTGACAAAATCTGTCTTATCCAGAAAATCATCAAATCCGAAATATTCGTAGACATCATCGCGGTCCCACCCGGAAGCATTATAAGGGTGAATCGCCAGCGTGTCATATCCGAGAGAGCCAAGATAAGAAGCCAGAGACGGCGTCTCGGACTTGATGTACTGCTGATAAGGAATGCTGCCCGCCGGCAAAAATCCCATTGTATTGCCCGTCAGAAACTCATATTCTGTGTTAGCGGTATTGCCGCCCTTTACGGATACATAAAGCTCTCCGCCGATCGCTTCCTCCTGCAGGGATTTGAAGAACGGCATCACTTCCTCACTGGTCGCAAAATCGCCCCAGACTGAAAGATCGGAAAACGCCTCATTCATAATAACAATGATATTGGGGTACTGCGTGACGTCGCCGCTGTCTGAGACAGCAGCAGAATCATCCCCGGAATCCCCATCATCGGATGCGTAAGCCTCTGCGATAGATTCCACCGCACTCACTGAGTAGCCATCCGGCTCCTCCACATTCAGGAAACGCAGGTTTCCCAGAAACGCGGCGGCGATACCATTGTTGCGGTAGAACACATTGATCGTAAACAGGGTCGTATCCATCCCGAAAAAGCTCTGGACACTGCTGTTCTGAATGCAGGATACATACAGAATCATGCAGGCCGCAGCCACCGCTGCCAGCGGGATACGGATCGCTTTCCTTTTAAAGCAAACTCTGGACTTTGACGCAATCAGGATCATCCACACAAAGGCGATGACAGAAAAGCATCCTTTCCAGCTTAAAGTAAAGGAATAATTATCCGCGACGGAGACTGCTGTGCCCACGGAAAGAAAATCCCAGGGCACAATCGGCGTTCCTCTAAAGCTCACGACAAAATAGTTGGCCAGTCCGAAAATCATCGGTACCAGCGTGGCCACCAGAAAGCCTCGCTTTACACTGCCGAAAAGGAAGGTCATCAATGCATACAGCACATAGAAAAATAACAGGTTCAGAATAAAAATCATGACCGTCAGGTCCGAAATCACATGCGTGTAATTCTCCAGTGCCACCAGCGCGGCGATGGGAATCACTACACCCATAACTGCGCTGACGATCCTGCCATAGCTGACATTCATCAGAGAGAAAACAACAGCGAGTACACAGAAGCAAAGGGAGAGCACCACATACCCCGCATTCACCCCGGCCTCCATCACCGCGAGAATCATGGCGATCAGAATCACAGCCGCCGGGATCACAGCGGATACAATCCTCCTCGGGCGGATATCAAATATGCCATCCGCGGCCATTTCAGATCCTGATACACTGGTTTGAGCTACGGATTCTTTTCCCGGCTGACTGCTGGCACCGCCGTTTTTTTTGCCAGTATTTTTCTGGCTGCCGCTGCTCTCCATGTTCACAGGATTCGTTGTTTCGCCGGAATTCTTCGTTCCTCCGGAATTCTCCGTTCCGCCAGTGTTCCCCGTATTATCAATATTTCTCGTATCGTCAGCCGGTTTCCTGTTATCAGATTTTTTTGATTGCCCGTATTTCTCTTCTTACCAGATTTATTTTTATTGCTCATATCTTTTTTACTTCCTGTTTTTCTCTCTCAAAACATTGTCCTTTCCTGAGTATGCCAGAAGCGATTGCCGCGCACGCGCAGGATTCCTCTTATCTTTTCTTGTGCTCGTGCGTAAACAGATGATCCTGGCAGTATTCGTAATTTCCCTCGCATCTGGAGCAATAACGGAATACCAGATCATCTCCGTCCTTCTCTGTCCGCCCGCAGATCGCGCATTTGTGCCGTGTATCTCCTTTTCCAGGCTGCACCTTTTTCACCTTGCGCTTAAAATCGTTGCGTCGGTGAATCTCATGCGGATTGTAGCGGTGCAGGTTCCGCGTCATAAAGAAATAAATCACAAAATTTAACAGAGATGCTATAATTGCAATCCGCGTCGCCCAGCCGCCCTGCACCATGGAAATCAGCAGCATCGCTCCGTAAAAAATCCCCAGCCACTTCACTTTAATCGGGATAATAAACATCAGCAGCACCTGCATATCCGGATAAGTCGCCGCAAAGGCAAGGAACATGGACATGCAGATATAGTAGGTGCTGAAATAATAGAATCCGTCAATGCCGCCTATAAAGTAAAGCAGGAACGCGCCGATGATCGTAAAAATAATGCCCGAGAAAATATAGACATTAAACTGAAACGCCCCCCAGGTCTGCTCCAGAGTCCTGCCGATGGAAAAATAAAAGTACAAAGTGATAATGGTAAAGACGTCCAGGCTGTACGGCGGAATGATCAGCCAGGTAATCAGCCTCCAGATCTGCCCCCTCATGATCATCGTCGGTGAAAGGTACAGATAGGAAACCAGCGACGGCATCAGATACTCTATTAAGTATCCGGCCACATAGAGGGTGATCATGATGGCAGGCAGGTTGCGGATCGCGTATCTGCCGTATTTTCTTTCCCATTTATTCAAAAAGTTCATATCATTCCTCTTCTCTTTCTCTCCAGATCAGATGTCTGCCGGCACTCCGCAGCGCAGCCGGGTCTGCATCCGTCAAAACTATCCATGTATCCTAAGCCGGCAGCCGGCGGCTGTCAACGTTGCCATTATAGAATTGACGCTTCTTTTTGTCAATCGGGCTGCTGTGTTTCTTAACATTTTTTTCATAATCTGATGTCCGGATTTATAAGAAAAAAACGCAAACAAAAGAACAGTCAAATACCAGTCAGCCAGAGTGTCTGCAAAGGCGGTCGTTCAGGCGCCGCACAGCTTTGGGATACAGATCTGATCCCCTGGCTGCAGATCGTAAATACCTATATGCGGATTCGCGTAGATGATTGAGGAAACCTTCACATGATACATTTTCCCAATCAAATACAGCGTTTCCCCTTCCTCCACTGTATGGATGATTCCGTATTTGCTGCAGGCTGTCTGCATAAAGTCATTCCTCCCGAAAGAACCCGTACATCTAGCGGGTTTCTCTTATTTCTCTTATTATCAGGATATGCCTGCGGATCGTATAGGTTCCACCCAGCTGCATTTTTTTACGCCATTTTTGGCAGCTTGCCGGATATTTGCTTTTTTCCACTTGCCATCCGGGTCTGAGTTGTACTATACTTACCAGAGTCTGAAAAATCGATGCAAAGAAGGAGGAGCAGCCGAGATGGCAGGTTCTACATTTGGTACCATATTCAAAATCAGCACCTGGGGGGAGTCTCATGGGAAGGGGATCGGCGTCGTGATCGACGGCTGTCCGGCCGGGATTTCGCTCTCAGAGGAAGATATTCAGAAGCAGCTCGACAGGCGAAAGCCCGGTCAGAGCAAATATACCACCGCCCGGACGGAATCCGACCAGGTGGAGATCCTCTCCGGCACCTTTGAGGGGCTGACGACAGGAACTCCGATCTCTCTGCTCGTGCGCAACCAGGATCAGCGTTCAAGGGATTATGGGACGATCGCGCAGCTTTACCGCCCCGGCCACGCGGATTACACCTTTGACGCGAAATACGGGATCCGCGATTATCGCGGCGGAGGGCGTTCTTCGGGGCGCGAAACGATTGGACGGGTAGCCGCGGGCGCGGTCGCGCAAAAGCTTTTATCCGAGATCGGTATCTCCATCAGAGCCTATGTCAGTTCTATTGGCCCCGTGAACATCAACCGGAAGCAGATGGATCTGGACTATGCCGAAGAGAGTCCGGTGCGGATGCCAGACCGGGAAGCTACAAAGGAAGCTCTTGCCTGGCTGGATCAATGCATTGCCTCCCTGGATTCCAGCGGAGGAGCTGTAGAATGCGTGGTAAACCGGGTGCCGGCCGGCCTTGGCGAGCCCTGTTTTGAAAAGCTCGACGCAAATCTGGCGAAAGCTCTGATGTCCATCGGCGCTGTCAAAGCAGTGGAGATCGGTGACGGTACTTCCGTGCGGGAAGCGAAAGGCTCTGAAAACAATGACGCCTATCTGTGCGGAAAGGATGAGATTCCCTACAAAGCCAGCAATCACAGCGGAGGCATCCTGGGCGGCATCAGCGACGGCGCGCCGCTTTTCATCCGCGCCTCCTTCAAACCGACGCCGTCCATCGCGCAGCCGCAGAGCATGCTTGGCAGGGACGGTAAATGTCATGTAGAAAGCATCCATGGCAGACACGACCCGATCATTGTAGCCAGGGCCGTCCCTGTCGTTGAAGCCATGACTGCGGTCACGCTGGCCGACCATCTGCTGCTGGCTATGGCATCACAGATCGGATATGTAAAAAAAATATTCGGGTAACCCGATACCTTCCTATTTTCTGCTTTTACAATCATCAAAGGACCAGAAAATCGTGACAGACCTCTCAAAAGAAAAACCCTTCCGCCTGGCAGCATCCCGGCTGTCCCGCGGAAGGGTTTTATTGGATTCGTATCCGTTCGGTGACTTTACAGTTATCACGGTGCACTTCGATAAATTGATTCACTCCACTTTCGAAATCAAAATGCAGTTCGGCGTATCGATTTTAAGCGGCCGGCCTTTCATCACTAACAGCCCTTTCTCGTAATCAATCGTGAAAAAGCGGATTTCGTTTGTCTCATGATTCAGTACGACCAGTGTGCGCTCATCTGGGAAGACATCCAGATCCTTCGGATATTCACCGCTGATCGGCAGACAGCAGAGCATCGTCAGCAGACCGGTCTCCTGATCGATCGCAAAGACTGCTGCTGTATTCTCTCCCGCGATGGAAGCATACAGATATTTCCCGCTCGGCGAAATCTTCATGCCGCAGCAGGCGTTGCCGCGCGAGTCCGGATCCCGCACGCAGGGCACGGTCTGGATCAGCTCGAATTCCGGGGACTTGCCGTCCCCGTCATAGCGATAGACGCAGATCTCGTTGGTCATATCACAGTTGATGTACGCATACCTGCCGTCCTTTCCGAAAGCGAGCAGGCGCGGACCGGAATCCAGCTTACAACGCAGGATGTCAAACAGCTTCAGCTTGCCGGTCTTTTCATTAACCTGATAAATTTTCACCTGGTCAATCCCATTGTCCACTGCGCACAGATACTTATCATCCGGCGTCGGAATCACGCAGGTCACATGGGGCATGAAATTGCGCCCTGCGACGCTGCCAAGCCCCAGTCCCTTATGAAAAACACCATCCATCACAGAACCCAGCCGCCCGGTTTTATGGGTATGCACGACCGTCACCTTTCCATCATGGTAGCCGCCCACAAACAGGAAACGGCCTGTGTGATCAGCGGAAAGATAGCAGCCCCGCATCCCATCGATACCGACCTCATTGATCGGGGAAAGTCCGCCGTCCGGCAGGATTTTCAGTACTTCCACGCCTTCGTCCGCGATGGAATAAAGGTACTTGCCATTGCAGGATTTCGTCATATGCGAAGCATTGTTGACCGGGATCACCTCCCGCTCTGTCATATGCCCTGCCTCCACATCGATGTCATAAATGTGAATGCCAATGCTGCTTCCATGTGTATATGTGCCAACGTATGCCACGTATTTTTCCTGTTCTGCCATGTAATCTCCTCCCGGGCAAGTTGGGGCCTCAAATCTGCCCCTTCGCACATGTCAAATCATTTGATTCCGTGCTTTTTACGAACTGCGTTGATCAGCCGCGGATCTCCTTCACCAGAGCGACCGCTTCCTCGGTCATGCGGCGGATCTCATCGAATTTGCCTTCCTTTACCAGAGCGCCTTTTACCATCCAGCTGCCGCCGCAGGCAATGATTGCCGGGCAGGTAAGATAGCTTTTAAGATTGCCCGCGTTCACACCGCCGGTCGGCATAAATTTCAGTCCTACATAAGGCGCGGACAGAGCCTTTACGGTGCTGACACCGCCGAACTGCTCCGCCGGGAAGAATTTCACGACCTTCAGACCTCTCTTCACCGCCTGTGCCACCTCGGACGGGGTCACGCATCCCGGAAATACCGGAATCTGCTTTGACAGGCAGTAATCTACAATCTCCGGATCAAATCCGGGGCTCACGATAAACTTCGCTCCCGCAGCCACCGCGCGGTCCACCTGGTCGATCGTCAGCACTGTGCCGGCGCCCACCAGCATATCCGGATATTCCTTTGCCATAATCCCAATGCTCTCTTCCGCTGCCGCCGTGCGGAACGTCACTTCCGCGCAGGGAAGCCCGCCCTCGCAGAGCGCTTTCGCCAACGGCGCGGCATCCGCCGCGTTTTCTAATACAACAACCGGCACAACGCCCATCTCCTGAATTTTGCTGCTCATTTCGTCTGCCATAATCTTCTCCTTTTCCTTTTTCCTGTACTATAAATATAGAAAAGCACTGTCCGCCGGCCCGGAAAAAACAATCCGGTATTGTTTCTCCTGCGAATATCCCGGACGCCGGCGGTACCCATGTCTTTATTCTAACACATCCTGAAATGATTGCAAGTAAAAAGCAATCTTTTACAAAATCGCGAACGTATCGTAAACGCGAATCTCAATTAACTCTAATGCCTACGAGAGCTTTACAGAAACCTTGGAGCTCCAGCTGCCATAGACTTTTTTCCCTTTTGAGTCAAGCTTATATGCCCGTACCTGCACATAGTATTTACTGCCGCTCTTAAGTCCGGAGATCGTATTCTTCAATGTGGTCACTGTCTTTGTTTTGGAAGACGACATATCTTTATTCAGAGAATACCGGATCTGATACCCTTTCACTCCGCTGACTTTCGTGATTTTTACGGAAATACTTTTGCTGGTCTTAGCGGTCACAGACGGTTTGGAAGCTTTCTTTACCGTGACCTTTGTCCAGTGCGCATACAGAGTCGAGTTTGCTGTCGCGGTAACTTTCGTGGAAACCTTTACGCGGGTGCCTCCTGACTTGGCGGTATACCATCCGGCGAAGGTATAACCCGTCCGCGTGGCTGTCGGCAGAGTCCCATATTTCTTTCCGGTCACGACATAGATGGATGAGCTGCCCGCGGTACCGCCATTGCCCTTAAAGGTAACCTTTGATGGAATGATCACCTTTGCCTTGGAGCTCCAGCTGCCGTATACCTTTGAGCCGGCAGAATCCAGCTTGTATGCGCGCACGCGTACATAATAAGTTTTCCCGCCCGTCAGCCCGGAGACATTCTGGGAAAGCTTGGTCGTATATTTAGAGGAAGAAGAAGACATATCGCTCTTGAGGGAATACGCGATCTGATACCCGGTCGCCCCGCTGACAGAAGGTATGGTTACAGACATCTTTCCACCATTCACACCGCTTACAGTCGGTTTCGACGCGGCTTCCACGCTGACCTTGCTCCAGTGGGCGTACAGAGTGGAATCCTTCACGGTCGTCACCAGCGTAGTAGCCGTAATCTCCGCTCCGCCTGACTTTTCTGTATACCAGCCGGCGAAATCATAGCCCTTCCGTGCCGGTCCCGGCAGCGTACCATAATACGTCTCGCTGGTCACTGTCTTTGAAGAGGTGCTCACAGAACCGCCGTTTGCGTCAAATTTGACTGTGGAAGAATACTGAAAATAGGAAATAGAAATGCCATAGTTTGAAGCGTATGTATCCGCCGAAGATCCTCTGTCTGCCTTAAACGTCGACCCGGAGCCAAACGCATAGGCCACAATCGTAACCGTATCCGAATAGATCGTCGCTCCGACATCGCCGAAAGCGTCCTGTTTAATAACAGTGATATCCTCCGGAATCGTGACGTTCTTTAACAAATCGCTGCTCCTGTTTCTATGGAAAGCGTAAGATTCGATCGAAGAAACTCCCTCCGGAATGACAATCGATGTTAAATTCGTACAGGAAAACGCATATTCCCCGATCGTTTTCAGGCCTTTATTCAGCGTACAGGTCTTCAAAGCGCTGTAATAAAACGCATGGTCCTCGATGGTCTGTACATTTCCAGGAATATTAATGGAGAACAGGCCGTCGCACCCGTAAAACGCGCTGGCGCCAATTGATTTTACCCCCGCTCCCAGGGTTACGCTCTGAATCGCGTCGCATTGAAAAAAAGCATACGCTCCGACTGAAGTCACATCATCGCCGATCACGACCTTATAGATTGAATTCCTCACACTGTTGAAATAGGATTCATAATCACCTGTACAGTCCCACATTTCTCCGCTCCCGGAGATGGTAAGGGTACCTGTAGAGGTCAGCACGCCATAAACATTTGCCCCGCACTGAATCGTCACATCATCATCCGCTTCCACTCTCATGGCCGGAATGAAAAACACGGCAAACAGACACAGGAACACACTGCAGAAAATAGTAACACACGTTTTTCTCATTTTAAACCCTCCTTGAAGTTTTACATTTTTCCACATTTTATCATCGCCAAACGATCACTGTCAAGGATTATGTCACGTAGTGTAAAATTCCCCGGAGACTCCGAAATCGTATCCGGACAGACAGTTTTTATTGCAAGTCCGCTGGTTCTGATGTAAAATAGCCAAAAACAGCAAGGAGGATTTTTTCATGTTTAAGGAAATCAAAACCACCGATCTTCAGGAAAATGTATTTGACCTGATCGGCAAACAGTGGCTTCTGGTCACAGCAGGGAAGCCGGACGGCACATGCAATACCATGACCGCCTCCTGGGGCGGCTTAGGCGTGATGTGGGGCAAGGATGTCGCGTTTCTTGTCATCCGGCCGCAGCGCTATACAAAGGAATTCATCGACAGCTCCGACACACTCTCCATCTCCGTATTGCCGGATGGGTATAAAAAAGTCTATGGGTATCTTGGAACGGTATCCGGCCGTGATGAGGACAAGATTTCTAAATCCGGGCTGAGCGTCGTCCGTAATCAGGAAACGCCTTATTTTGAAGAAGCCAGAGTCGTCATGGTCTGCCGGAAGCTGTTTGCGCAGCCATACGACCCGGAATGCTTCATTGACAAAAAGGTGGACGCGGACAGCTACCCGCAGAAGGACTATCATACGCTCTACATCTGCGAGATTGAAAAGGTACTGTTGAAGGAAAATTTAATATGAAGGAAAAGGGAATCCGGAGTCTCACATGGACGGTCCGGCCAGAGGAAACAGCTACCGTGGAACACTTTCTGCGGGCAAAGGGCTGCTCACATCATGTGCTGACGCATCTGAAGCGCACGGATCATGGCATTTTGCGAAATGGGGAACCGGTATTTACAAACCGTGTTCTGCTTCCCGGCGATACCATTTCCATTCGGATTGTGGAGACAGCCGATTCCGAATCAATCAAGCCGGTTTCGCTCCCGTTTGTCGTCGTCTATGAGGACGAGGATCTCCTGGTGGCGGATAAGCCCTGTGATATGCCAGTGCACCCTTCCATGGGCAATTATGAAAATACCCTGGCAAACGCGGTTATGTACTATTACTCCTCCAGGGGCATTCCTTTTACCTTCCGCTGTGTGACCAGGCTTGACCGGGACACCACCGGCCTGGTTCTGATCGCGAAAAACATACTCAGCAGCGCGATTTTATCAGATATGTCGGCAAAAAGGCAGATCCGCCGGGAGTATCTTGCCATCACGGAAGGCATGCTGCCGGAGAGAGGCACCATCAACGCCCCGATTGCGAGAGCGGAGGGTTCGCCTCTTTTGCGGTGTGTGGATTTTGAAACAGGTGAGCGGGCCGTTACACATTACCAGAGACTGGGAGTGTTTGTAAAACACAGAAAAGTCTTTACACCTGAAGATTTGACCGGTAACTGTCCGGACGGATCTGCGAAAGCGCTGGAAACTGCTGCAGAGTCCGGAGGTTCGCTTTTCGAGACCGACTGTCCTGAATATTCCTGCAGTACCTGTCATGGAAAAGCCCTCCCCGAGGTCATCTCCCTGGCCTCTGTCACGCTTGGAACCGGGCGGACGCATCAGATCCGCGTCCATATGAAATCCATCGGGCATCCGCTGCCGGGAGATTTTCTTTATAACCCTGCCTCAGTCTGTCCCCTCGCGCCCAGGCAGATGCTCCACTCTCACCGGCTTACCCTGGCGCATCCGATTACCGGGGAAACGCTTTCCTTTGAAAGCAAACTGCCGCAGGATATGCGGCAGCTGCTGGATACTTATGAAATGACTGCTGACAGAAAGATTTCTCTGTAAACACCGGCCTGTAAAATCCTCTGTAAAGGTCAGACCGCAGGGCTCTGCGCGGCCACCAAACGGCAATTTTCTGTACGAATGCCGCCGGGCGGACCCGTCAAAAATTTCAGCGGATTTTCTCCGGGAACCCGATCTTTTTCTGTACCTTCCGCAGGGTCTTCTGAGAATAATAAGTCGCCTTCTCCGCATTGTTTTTGATCACGCCGTCGATATAGGACTTATCCTTCTCAAGTTCCGCCACGCGCTTCTGCAGAGGAGAAAGCACTCCCACAACAGCCTCGCCGACCGCTTCTTTAAACTGACCGTAACCGCCGCCGGCAAACTCGGCAACGACGTCATCCGGAGTGCGGTTGGTGCACGCGCAGAAAATGTCGATCAGATTGTGCAGTCCCGGCTGCTCCTCGCTGTAGCGGAACTCGCCCAGAGAATCGGTCACGGCGCGCTTGCATTTGCGGCGGATCGTATCCGGATCGTCCATCAGATAAATGCTGCCGTTCGGATTTTCATCCGATTTGCTCATCTTCTTTTCCGGATCCTGCAGGCTCATAATCTTGGCGCCCACCTTGCCGACGTAAGCCTCCGGAATCGTAAACACATCGCCGTATATAGCGTTAAAACGCTGCGCGATGTCTCTGGTAATCTCCAGATGCTGCATCTGATCAATGCCCACCGGCACCACATCCGCCTGATAGAGCAGGATATCCGCTGCCATCAGCACCGGGTATGTAAACAGTCCCGCATTGATATTGTCCGCGTGCTTCGCCGCCTTGTCCTTGAACTGTGTCATACGGTTCAGCTCGCCCATATAAGTAAAGCAATTCAGAATCCACGCCAGCTCGGCATGCCCCGACACATGGGACTGATAGTAAATACAGTTTTTCTCCGGATCAAGCCCCGCGGCGATATATAAGGTCAGGAGGGCACGCGCTCTTTTGCGAAGCGTCGCCGGATCCTGGCGGATCGTGATGGAATGCATATCTACCACGGAGTAAAAGCATTCGTATTCATCGCTTAAGGTCACCCAGTTCTTCAATGCCCCGAGATAATTGCCAAGTGTCAGATTTCCCGTTGCCTGCATGCCGCTGAACAGCACCTTTTTATTGTCAATCATGATGAAGTCCCTCCTGGTTTTTCTTTCGCAATTCTATCATTCCCACAAGTCAAAGTCAAGCACCGCCGCAGTTCGTTCCGTGATTTCACTCATGGCTTTTCCGCATAACACCTCTGTAAGATTAAAAAACTTCATTGAAAACTTCTGACTGCTGCTGTATAATCCGGTCTTAAACACTTTTGGAATAGAAAAAGAGCAGAATTCCTTGATTTTTC
>JAJBVE010000107.1 GCA_020859995.1 Clostridiales bacterium | reverse complement strand
CTTCATAGCCATTTTGATCTTTTTCCGTCACTTCTTTCTCGTCCAAAGTGCCGTAGCCTGTATAGATCGCGTAGCTGGCGATCAGTGCTCCATCCGTATCAACGCTCACCGTTATGACCAGAGTATAATGCGTATTGTTGTAAATGATCCCGGCTGCATTTGTACTTTCTTCATAAATTTCATATACATAAGACCCTGTCTTTGTATAGACGAAAGCATTCTCATAGCCGGTCTTATACGTCCACTCCACCTGTCCGACACCATCCGTACTGTTGGTCGCCGTCACCGTCGTGGATCCCGTTGCCACAGTAGCACTGCCGTACTTAATCGTAAAGGAGAATTTCTGCGTGATCGACTCGTTATTCGAGAGCGCGTCTGTGGTAAACGTCTTGATCACCGCCGGGAACGCCGTCATATCCACGCCCAGGGAAACCGATTCGATCGTATTGGTGAGCGCAATGGAAACCGCCGCGTCCGCGCTGTCCAGGTAAACATAACGGTATGTATTCACCCAGCGTGTGTTCGTATCGTCATACCATCTGGTGACGGAAGCGCCCTCTGTCTCCGTGGCTCCGGAAATCTCCACAGCCGAGCTGTAATAATAGTCCGAGCTGCCCGCCGTCCACTCGCTGATGGACCAGTAATAGCCCAGGGGCAGATCTGTGAAATCACAGCTTCCGCCAGCAGATACCGTATAGGTATAAACAATCTCATTTCCTTTTGCGTCTTTCGCCGATGTATAGGTATAGCCGTTCTGGGCATCTCCGGTGCGCGTGTAGGCGTACAGCGCGATCGTAAATGTATCCGTATCAGACGACGCCGAAAGCGTATTCCCGGACTCGTCCTTCACCGTCTTTGTCACAGTGGCTTTCGCTTCCTGCAGCGTATTTGTGATGGTAAATCTGGTATTGTCCGCGGGTGTGATAGTTGAATAGGTTGTACTATCAACCGTTACAGTTCCAATCGTGCCGCCCGACGAAATATCCATCGAATAATACCGGCTGCTTAAGTCCGTCTCCGTGATCGCGTACGTGATCGCGTTGCCGTCCTTATCGTACATTGGAACTCCAGTCAGCGTGATCGTCCAGCCATTGGAATCCGATCCCGTTGCCCAGGCAGCGGTGGTCTTAATCTTGCCCGCGGTGTTCAGCGAATACGTGGTGTTTCCGCCGTCAGTCGTTACCGTCACAGGCGTCAGCGTCACCTGGAAGCTTGTGCCGTCATTATCCGGACGCGTGCTGTACTGGTCGCTGGAATCTACCCAGTTCTTGGTGATATAAACGCTCGCCGTACCGGTGATGGTATTCGTGATCGTAGCCGCGGCCGGAGCATCTGCCGTCACCGTATAAACGCCATAGTCCGTTCCGGAATTTTCTGAATAGGTCGTCGTCCAGCTGTAGCTGCCGGTCGCGCCTGACTCAACTACGGTGTAGCTACCCTCCGGAAGGCCGCTTAAAGTAAGGGTCTGGCCGCCCTCGATGGTATACGAGACATAATAGCTCGCGTTTCCGGACGGGTCCGTACCTGATAAAACATCGCTGTTTTTGGTCACCGGGTTGGTGCCGCCCGCGTCCGTGACGGTCGCTGCAATGAAAGCCGCAGAGTCTACCTTCGCGAACTCCGCGCTGTACACCTGTACCGTAAATGTCGCGTCACTCGTATTCGTATCCGGAGAAACCACACTCTTCGTAATCGCCAGAGAGCCGGTGTCCAGCGTGTTTGTGATTGCAACCGCGGTAATGGTATAGTCTACCTGCAAATCCGCAAGCTGCGCTTCCGTCGCAGTGCCTGTCACCGGCACTCCATTGTCGTCATAGGAATACGTATATTGGTAGGAAGCGGTGTAATCGTTCATGGACGCTTCCACAGCCGTATAGACAATTTCCTCCCCGTTTGCATCATATTTCGGCAGGTACTTCGACGTCGCCGTCCAGGAGGTGCTGCTGCTTATGGTCAGCGTATCTACCAGTGTGCTGCTGTCTTTCACATATACATTTACCGTCACTTTGTCCGGTCTTAATCCATAGGCGTCATCGTCATCCGCCCACACCTTTGTCACGGTCACGCTGGTCGTCTCCGGTGTGTTTGTTACCGTAAAAGCCAAGGCGCCATTTTCTGTAAGGCTGGTCTCACTCGTCGCTTCAGTCACCTTATAAGTATAGGTATACGTATTGGTTGCACTACTGTTATCCGGGGACTCAGTCACCGAATACGTTCCGGTCGGCAGCGCCGTCGTGATCCTCACCGTATCACCATTCTTCACTCCGGAGATGATGAACGAGTTTTCACTGCTATCCACGGTGGCATACTGCTCAGACCCCGCACCGGATCCGGAATCGATCGTATACGAAACAGTTACTGTCCCAGAACTGTTTCCCTTATTCAGAGATGTATAAAGGTCAGCCGGTCCTGTCACGGTAAAGGAGAACGTGTCCGCATTCATCTCATCGTTCACAGTCCCGCTGATCACTTTTTCAATGGACAGACTGCCGGATGCGGCATACGTCCGTGTAGATACCGTTACTTCCGCCGTGCCTGTCACTTCCTCATTATTAGAATCCACAGCAGTCGCAGTCACCGAGTTTTTAACAGAGCCCGCGTCAACGTCATCAGCCGTAACGGTGTATGTCACCGTAAACGTTGTAGAATCATTCGGCGCAAGGGTCCCAGCATAGGTGAGCTTGTCGCTGCCAGCCTTTCCAACAAGGACATCTTCCACCGCAACGTTTGTGAGGTCTACGTTTCCCGTGTTGGTGACTGTGATGGTATACGTGATCGTCTCGCCGAGCGCATAGCCCTCCGAGCTCGTCGGCGCGATGGCTGTTTTAGTCACAGAAAGAGCCGGATTGTATACAGGCACTTCGCTGGTTGCATTCACCTCACCTGCATTGCCAATCTTTACCTTTGCTGTATTGGTTATCGTCGTATCAGCCGGATCGTCTGCCACGTCTACTGTCACCGTCACGCTGCCGCTTGTAAATGGCTGTACTTTTTCTATTGTCCATGTGATTGTCTGACCATTTACAACTGCCGCAGGAGAGGAACTATTATACTTCAGGTCCGCCGGCAGGGTATCTGTTATAGTGACTGTCTGCTCCGTATTTGTGTTATTCGTGTACGAGATCGTATAGGTTATTGTTGAGCCAGCCTTGACCATCGTTGTCTCTGTTCCATTTACTTTCACTGACACGGATCCATCCGAAATCTTTTTCGTTGGGTCTGTCGTCTTCTCGTCCGGCGCGCTGTTGACGAAATGATAAACCGGGTAGCCGTCGTTGTCTGTCGTTATGGTCGAAGATTTTTCATAATAGTTCTCATAGCTGCTATAAGCGTCACTATAAGTTTCCACGACGGTATAGCTGTACGTATAGCCAAAACTATCGTATTTATCCAGCCCAGTAATGGTGTAAGAATCGTCAACCCAGGTCACGGTATAGCCAGAAGTAACAAGGGTTGGTGTCGCACTCGTACCGGTGCTCGTGCGGTATACCAGCAACGTCAGCTCTTTTTCGTTATCATGGCTTGTCGCTTCCGAATCTACCCAGGTCTTGTCACCAGTCAGAGTCACCGTACCGGTGATGGTATTCGTGATCGCAGCCGCGGCCGGATCATCTGCCGTCACCGTATAAACGCCATAGTCCGTTCCGGAATTGCCTGAACCTGAATAGGTTGTCGTCCAGTTGTAGCTGCCGGTCGCGTCCGACTCAACTACCGTATAAGTGCCCTCCGGAAGGCCGCTAAGGGTAAGCGTCTGGTCTTTCTTTATGGTGTATGTAACAAAATAACCTGTATTCCCGGTCGACGGGTCAATACCCGATGAAACATAACCAGTCTGTTCCTCAACATAATTACCGCTTTCATCTGTGATGGTCGCTGAAACAGGAGTCGTGCCGCTTACTTTCTCAAACTCCGCACTGTAAATCTGAACCGTAAATTCTAACGCGCTTGTGTCCGTATCCGGAGCCGCAACAGACTTTGTAACGGTCAGATTATTCTTCTTAAGCGTATTGATAATCTCATATGTGCCATCGTTAGCAGTTCTGTATGTCGTTGTATAATCAGTCAGGCTCGTCGTCTCCACGGCGGACCAGGTCACCGCGTAAGCAGTTCCACTGTACATGATCCAGGAGGGCAGACCGCTCCATGTTTTGCTCCAGGAATCAGTGGCTGTCAGAGCATCCGTTTCCACCGAGCCATAATCGACTTTATGCGAACCATTGTTATCCGTATACGTATACTGCAGCTGTACCGACACGGAAGCCGGGCGGAGGCCGTACAGGTTCTCCCCGTCATCCCACACCTTTTCGACGGTCAGGCTGGTCGTATCAAGCTTATTGGTAATCTCAACCGCTATGGCGGTGATGGTATAGTTCTTTGCAACATCTTTATCCGTAGTAGTTGTGAATTGAATATTTCCATAACTATCCGTGTACTGATACGTATAAGTATAAACATATGTCGGAGTGTAACCTGTGATCGGCGTTTCCTCTACCGTATACTCTGCGGCATCTTTCATCGAAAGACCGGTGAAGCTGCCAGACCAGCTGTTTGAGGTCAGGATCGTGGAAACATCCGTATTCGTAGAGTCCTTAACCTGAGTCCCATTTTGCAGCAGATTAACGGTAACGCTGTCCGGCCGCAGGCTCGTGTAATCTTCATCATCCCACTTCTTTGTAACGGTCAGCGGGATCTGGTCGATCGAAGTGGTCACAGAATTCGACTGCATTCCGTTTACCGTTGCATAGTTCTTAAGCGTTCCGCCATCCGGCACGCTTATCACTTCTACTGTCAATGTAATTGTAACCTTAGCTTTTGATGGAAGGCTGTCTACAGTCCAGGTAATCGTAGAGCCTGACTCAGTTACAGGTGTTGGAGTAATCTCACTGCCGCCCACTTCTACGGTCGATGAGAGATATTTCACATTTGTATCCAGCTCATCAATAATTTCTACCGACGTCAGGTTTTTACCCGAATTATTGTAATAGGTAATCGTGTAGGTGAGTGTATCCCCTACAGCTGCCGATTCTTTATCGACTTCCTTGTACGGATTCTGATAGGTATTGGTAAAGTCTGCCTTCGTGACATTACCAGTACTATCCGTCTCGCCGGTTTCCGTTTTACTGGAGGCCGTATATCCATCCGGCACTTCCTCGACCACGGTATAGGTAATCTCATACCCATCTGAGTCATATTTTCTCACGTTTGAAATCGTGTATGACCAGTTGGCCGTACTCGTATTGGTCCATTCGATATAGTAATTGCCGTACGGATCGTTTGTCTGCGTCACTATCTCCTCCATACTGCCATTTGAGGCAGCCTGGAGATAAATAATCAGTTCCGACGGGCGTTTCGAGACATCCTCACTATCTTCCCAGGTCTTTGTCCCGCTGATGGTGATCTGCGATACCGGAGTCGTCACCTCATTTGTATTCACCCCATTTACAGTTGCGATATTGCTGATCAAGCCACCCGTATTATCAGGAACGGATGTCACCTTTACCTGAAACGTCACTGTGACCGTATCTCCAGCGCCAAGGCCGCTGATTGTCCAGGTCAGAGTCGCTGGCGTACTGGTCCCGATGCTCAAACTGTCTGTCGCACCCGCCGTAGCATTATTCACAACAGCCGAATTCGCAACGTAGGTCACACTGGTATCCAGCGTGTCGGAAATTGTAAACTCATCCAGCGCTGCCGATGAAAAATTAGTATAGGTGATCGTGTAGGTCAGTATGTCACCCACTGCCGCATAAGTCCCGCCATTTTCAACCTCTACGGCCTTGCTCGGGTTCTGGAGCGTATTCGTAAAATCCGTCGTCAGCACATCGCCCGATGTCTCCGTCTCCGTTGTCGAAGAATATTCATAGCCATTGTCGACGGACTCTGTCACCGTATAGGTATAGAGGTAGCCCTCGGAATCATACTTCGGAAGCTGCGTATAAGTCGTTCCATTCACTGAAGCATAGATTTTATAGGTATTCCCAGTCCAGACCACCACATAATCCGCACCTTCCGCCAGCAGATCAGATGTTGACCCGGTCTTCTCGCTCTTGCGGCTCACACTCAACACAATTTCATTTGCATTGTTGTGTGAATTAACACCATCATTCCAGGTCTTGGTTCCCTGCAAAAGAATTGTGCCTGTGATCGTGTTTGTAATCGTGGCAGCTTTTGTCTTGCCGGTCTCCACCGTATAAACACCAGTGCCGTTAGTGTCATCATAGGTGGTCGTCCAGTCATAGTTTGTATTATTGTCGTCGATCTCCACCACAGTATAGCTGCCGGACGGAAGTCCGCTCAGTGTGATGGTCTGACCATCCAGAAGCTTGTATTCAACATAATAGCTTACAGGATTTGTGTCCGTATCCTCAGTGACCGTGCCATACTGTGAGGTTCCTGCAGTGCCATTGCTGTTTTTGACAGTCGCCGTCACGGTTTCCCCAAGCGATGCACTGGAAAAACCATACACATGAACCGTGAATTCCGTATCTGAGGCAATCGTTGTATTGTGCGAAACCACTTCCTTCGTGATTGTCAAAAAACCGGTATCGAGCGTATTCGTGATCTGATAAGAACCGGCACCCAGCGTTGTATAAGACGGCGTGTATCCGGCGGATACTTCCGTCTCCACAGCGTTCCACGTCACCTGATAGTATACGCCATCTATTAGCATATATTGAGGCAGGCTGCTCCATGTGTAGTTCCAGTCGCCATTGCTATCCGCTTTTATCGTCACGGGGCTTCCGTAGGATTTCGTTACATTTTCTGTTCCATCGTAATATGTATACTGCAGGGTCACCGAAATCGAAGCCGGACGCAGACCATATTTATTGTCACTGTCAGCCCACACCTTGCTGACTGTCAGACTGGTTGTGTCCAGAGTATTCGTGACTGTAACCACAGTGCCGGTAATAGTATAGTCACCCGTCAGGCCCGCAAGGTCGGAAGCTGTCACTGTATGTGAGGCCCCATTGCTGTCTGTATAGGTATACGAACACGAATAAGACGACGTGTAACCGGTCAGGGATGCTTCCTTCACCGTATACTTAATTTCGTCATGATTCGAGTCATATTTCGGCAGATTCGTCAACGTCGCTGTCCAATCGCTGTCACTCAAAGTCAGCGTTCCTACCGTTGCGCTGCCATTACTTATATCCACAGTGACTTTATCCGGTCGGAGGCCGTAGACATTGCTGCTGTCCTCCCACACTTTGTTCACAGTCACAGTGGTCGCCTCGTAGGTGTTTGTAATATCCACTGCCGCAGATTGATGGTCTTTCGACAATGTTGCTGTTCCTTTTTCGCTGCTCGCATTGCTCGTATCACCATCTACCGTGAAGCTCGATGTGTAGCTGCCGGTTGCTTCGGTCACGGTATAGGTGCCAAGCGGCAGGCCGGTGATAGTTACGGGGTTTCCATCGGATACCTTAAAGGTAAGAGTATTGTCTTTATAGGTCACGTCACTCTCAGCAATCCCGATATAAGTCAGGGTACAGCTTTTTAAATTCAGGCTTGAGTCAGATGCCTCAACCGTTACCTCATAGGTTGTATTCGTTGCAATGTTGCTGTTTGTATTATCGGTCACGGATTTGGTCACTGTCAGGCTGCCCGTAATGTATTCATTCGTGATGACTGGGTCGTCCAGTTCTATTGTGCAATTCTCATCTTCGTAGTACATTACTGACGTCGTATACGCATTAGTTGTTGAGTCCCATTCCACATTTACTTTCACATAGATTTCATATGAAGATGTGTTGTACCATGTGGAATAGTCACTCAAAACCCCTGTCTCAGTGATCTTATAGATATATTCGCCCGCCGCGCTGTATGTAATCGTTCCGAAAGACACAATGTTCCCGTCGTTGTTTACTGTATCAGATGATGGCATCGGAATTGTGGAAGTGGACCCTGCCTCAATCTTAAAAGTGAACATATCCGACACGATTGACGGTGCGTTTGCTCCGCTCAGAGCCTTTGTGATGCGTATGGCATCACTTACCACTTCTTCAGGGTAGGTGTTCGTCACCTTTACTGTCTGAGCAGTCGACGAATAATTTGTTTTTGTAATTTTTACACTTGCACTCGATGTACTTGTACCGTCTACCTCGTACGTGGTCACGTAATTGCCGCTCGAGGTCTCCGTCACCGTATAAGTTCCTATCGGCAAACCCGTAAATGTCACAGTCTGGTTCTTCGAAATGCTGAAGGTGATCTGCTGACCGCCGGTTACCGTTTCTTTTTTCAGATCTACTGATTTTCCAGTATCATCATAAGTAGCTGCTACACTCGAAAGATCAGCATTCGTGTCCGTCGTAGACACCACGATAGTATAAGACGTATCGCTGGCCAGATTATCTTCATCTACTACGCTCTTTGTCACCTTCATGCTGCCGGTGAGGTACGTATTTGTAATGGTCGGCTCGCCCATTATTTCATTGGTATAATCGGAATCACTATAGTATGTTACAGATGTCACTTCGTATGCTGTATTATCACTGTTCAGGATTACCTCGACTTTTGCATAGATTACCTCAGCAGAAGTATCGTAATAACTGCTTGATACTTCTGTCTCTTTAATCGTATAGTAGTATGTTCCTGCCGCGCTGTAAGTGATACTGTCAAATGTCGCTTTGTTCCCTTCGTTAGACGCAGTGGCCGAAATCGGCAACGGGGCGCTGCTCGAATTATGTGTATCATTACTTGCGATTGTAAATGTAAAAGTCCCGTCTGACTCTGTAGCTGCACTTGTACCTTTTAAGGCCTTATAGACCGACAGGGAAGCCGTTACGCTCGCCGGGTAGGTGTTCGTGATGGTCACAGTTTCACTGGTATATGTTGTATTGATGGCTGCGGATGTCGCAGGGCTGCTATTGCCCCCAACGGTATAGGCATAACTCGTCAAATAGCCGTCGCCGCTTTCCTCTGTCACTTTATAGGTGCCTGCGGGCAAGCCAGAAAGTGTCACAGTCTGACCAGCCTTGATGCTAAAAGTCACACTCGTTGCGGTTTGAGAAGTAAAGCTCACAGTATCCGTACCGACAGCCGCAGTCACTCCCAAGAGATCTGTGGTGTTGTCCGCAAGTTCGGCTGTGACCGTTACTGTATATTCTGTGTCAGGATCCACATTACCTGTTCTGTCATTCACCGTTTTCTTTACTGACAGGCTCCCGCCAGTGAAGGTGTTCGTGATGGTAAATCCGGTCGACGCGTTCCCGCTGACGCTGCTGGTGTATCCAGTCGGCAGTGTCGAAGAGTTCTCTTTCACGGTATATTCAATCGGTTCACCGTTGCTGTCATATACAGGCAGATCCGTAAATGTATACTTCCAGCTGGTGCTGTTTGCGGCGCTCAGAGTCGCCGTCGCCACGAGTGTAGTGCTTCCATTATAAAGATTCACAGTCACGCTGTCGTTATCGTGAGAAGCGTCACCATCTACCCAGACCTTGTCCACGGTTACGCTGGTTGTCTGGAGCGTGTTGGTGATCACAACGTCAATGGCGATGATGGTATATTCCTCCGCCTCGCTCAAGGATGATGTGATCTTGGTTTGAAGGGCTCCATTTCCGTCTATATACTGATACTTATAAGTATAGGCATAGGCTGTATCATATCCGGTGACATCAACCTCTTCCACCGTATATTTGGACGCATAATTCAAAGACAGGTCTGTAAAGGTTCCTGTCCAGGTATTTGAATCACTCAGATTTACAGAAATATATGACGTATTCGTGGAATCGAGTACCTTGCTCCCATTGTTCAGCAGATACACAGTTACTTCCGACGGCTGCAGTCCCGAATGGCCTTTATTCTCCCATTTTTTCGTGACACTCAGCGTGATCTGATCCACAGTGTTTGTCACCGTCTCAGTAGGAATTCCATTCACAGTTGCGTAATTGCTGATAGTTTTGTCATTGTTTGTCGGCACGGTATCGACGCTTACAGTCAAGGTGACCGTGACTGTATCACCCGCTGCCAGACTACTACTCAGTGTCCAGGTGAGCGTACCGGTACCCTCATCCGGCTCACCAGTCACCGCGGCTGCTGTTCCCACTTTTACAGTCGATGACACATAGCTCACGTTCGAATCCAGATAGTCTACGATGATGACCTGGCTGAGCGCATCGCCTGTGGTATTAGTATAGGCAATCGTATAGGTCAGCTCATCGCCGACAGCCACAGAACCGCTCTGATCTACCGTCTTGGACGGGTTCTGAATAGTGTTGGTAAAGTCTGCATTAATCACATTTCCATTTGATAACGTGCCGGTCGTAGAAGAGCTTGACGCGGTATAACCGCCCGGCACCGTCTCTGATATTGTATACACAATCGTATTGCCCTGCGCATCATATTTGGGCACATTTGTGATAGTATAAGTCCATGTGTTATTTGCATTCTTTGTCCAGGTGATATAGTAAGCTGCTGTTTTATTCGTACTTTGTGCCGTATACTCATTCGTCCCTGCCTGAAGCTTGATCGTCAGATCGTCCGGACGAAGATCTGCAGCATTATTATAATCGCTCCATGTCTTTGTGCCGCTAATCGTGATCAGTGATACCGGATTGGTCACTTCATTTGTCGAATATTTATCATTGACTGTCGCAATGTTGCTGACGGAACCGCTGTCCGGAACGGATGCTACTGTCACTTTCACAGTCACTGTTACCGTCTCTCCCGCGCCGAGACTGCTGATGGTCCATGTCAGAGTTGTTGGCGTCCCGGATGCAATATTCAAATCGCTCGTGGCACCATTCGTAGCATTCTCTACTGTATCGGAATCATAGGTCAAATTGGTATCCAGCGTATCTACGATGGTTACATTATTCATCGTCTCATCCGAGAAATTCGTATATTTGATCTCGTAGGTCAGTGTATCGCCCACTGCTACCGCTGTTCCATTGCCTACATCCACCGTCTTGCTCGGGTTCTGGATCGTATTTGTAAAATTCGTCGTCAACACATCGCCCGATGTCTCCGTCTCCGCGGTCGAAGAATATTCATATGTACTGTCGACAGACTCTGCCACCGTATAGGTATAGAGGTAGCCCTCGGAATCGTACTTCGGAAGCTCCGCGTAATTCGTTCCATCGTGTGAAGCATAGATATTATAGGTATTCCCAGTCCAGACCACCACATACGCTGTGCTGGCCAGTGTTTTTTCTAATCCATCTTTTGCGCTCGCGCGCTTCACGGTCAGCGCAATTTCCGTTTCATTATCATGCGTGATGCTGGCGTCCTGCCAAGTCTTGGTACCGGTCAGTAAAGTGGTCCCTGTCAACGTATTCGTAAAATTAATTCCGTCATCCGAAGTCGAACTATAATCACTGTAGTTTTCCAGACTGGCACTCGCCGATTCACTCACTGTATAGGTATACAGATATCCCTCTGAATCGTATTTTGCCAATTTTGTATAAGTAGGTTCTCCCCCACTCGGATCTTCTACAGCAGATGCATAGATTGTATAAGAATTATTATCCCAGACCACCACATAGTCTGTATTTGCAGTCAGAGTTTCGGTTGATGAGTCCTTCGCACTTGTACGTGTCACCGTAAAAACTACATCTGTACTGTTTGTATGTGATGTATCGCCGTCCACCCAGGTCTTGGTACCGGTCAGAGTCACTGTGTCAGTGATTGTATTTGTGATAGTTGCCTTAGTGGTGCCTCCTGATGTCACAACATAAACACCGCCATCAACATCATAGGTCTTCGTCCAATTGTAATTTCCATCCGTATCCGACTCAACCACTGTATATGTGCCGGCCGGAATATCGCTTAAAGTGATGGTCTGGCCAGCAGAAATCGTATATATGACATAATAGTCGTCCCCATCTGCGTATACAATACTATTTCGTGATTCCCCTGTTGTGATGCCTGTACCTGTGATAGTGGCTGATATTGTTCCACTTACTTTTGCAAAACCAGCGCCATAAATTCGAATTGTGAAAGTCTCTGCACTTATATCTATGCCCGGAGCAACCACTTCCTTCGTAACGGTCAGAGAACCGGTATCCAGCGTGTTGGTAATCTCATATACACCATCTGAAATCTCTGTTGGGTCGGTAGTTGTATAGCCATAGCCGGTCACGGAAGACACTTCCTCGACCGAATAAGTAATTTCTCCATGATTCGAATTGTATTTAGGAAGATCCGCTGTCGCTGTCCAGGTGTCACCGCTGCCGCTCAAAGTCAACGTAGCAGCTGTCGTTTTTTCATCATCATTGAGCACATCCACGTCAATGCTGGACGGCCGGAGACCATAGGCATTGCTGCTGTCATCCCACACCTTCTTCACGGTCACAGTGGTCGCTTCGTAGGTATTTGTGATTGCCACCGTACTGGAATCGTTGGGCTTCGTCAGCACAGTTTCCCCGCTATCACTGACCGGACTACCGCTGTCTACCGTAAAGGTCGACGTGTAGCTGCCGTTCGCTTCGGTCACCGTGTAGGTGCCAAGCGGAAGGCCTTTGAATGTCACAGTCTGATCTTTCGCTATGTAGAACGTGATCGCTTTACTGTCACTGTCATATGTCGTCCCTGACAGAGTTACTGCATTCCCGCTCCCGTCTGTCGCCGTAATTACAACATTTGAAAGAGTAGCAGTGCTGTCAATCAGATTGGTCGCTGTGACTGTCACCGCATAGGTGGTGGCATCTCTATTCGGTGCGAAATTGTTATTATCTGTCACGGACTTAGTCACGGTCAGACTGCCCGCAACATAAGTATTCTCGATTACTACCGATTCTTCGGTGTTGTCCGTGCTAAAGGTGGCCGTTGCCTCATCTTCACTGGTTTCGCTGTAACCGCTTGTTCCCCCAACCGTATAGGCATAACTCGTCGTATAGCCGTCGCCGCTCTTCTCTGTCACTTTGTAAGTGCCCACCGGAAGGTTTTCAAGTGTCACAGTCTGGCCGCCTTTTATATTAAATGAGATTGCTGTGCTGTTCGTCTCATTTCCGGACAGATTCACGGAAGCTCCACTCTCGTCTTTTGCCGTCACATAAGAAAGATCCGTACTTGCGCTCGCTGCGACAGTTACCTTGTAGGTCTGGCCGGATTTTTCCAGCTTATAGGTGTCCGTCACCTTCTTTTCCACCGACAGGCTTCCGGTAACATATGTATTCGTGATCGTCGGGTTATCCAGTTTTTCTGTATAATCCTCATCGCTGTAATACTCTACCGTTGCTGTATATGCCGTCTTATCAGCATCCAGTGTCACAGTCACTTTTACAAAAATCGTCTGGCCGGATTGGCTGTATAACGTATCATAAGGACTCGCAATTCCTGTCTCTGTGATCTTATAGAAATACTCGCCCACCACACTGTATTCGACGTTCCCGAAGGACACAGTGCTCCCATTATTGGTCACCGTAGATGTGGGCATCGGCATGGTGGACGAGTCCAGGTCGGCTGCGTTTGTCGATACCGCCTCTATCTCGAAAGTGAACGCGTTCGGTATGGTCGTCGGCGCATTTGTTCCGCTCAGTGCTTTCTTGATTTCTACCGATGCAGTTGCACTTGTCGGGTAGGAATTTGTAACTGTCACATTCTGAACAGCCCCATAATTTGTACTGTCAATAGTTACGGTCTTCGTGGTCGTGCTCCCCACCTGGTACGTGGTTGAAAAATTCCCGGTCGTGGTCTCCGTTACGATATACGTACCCACAGGCAGGCCTGTGAGAGTCACAACCTGATTCTTCGTTATGCTGAATGTAATCTCCTTGCTGCCAGATGTCGCGCCTGAAAGCGTTACGTTTCCGGTGTTGGCTGCTGCTGTCACCCCGGAAAGGTCCGCACTCTTGTCAGTCAGAGAAGTCGCTGTAACTTTGATCTCATAAAGTTGGCCGGACTCCTCCAGAGAATCGTCATCTATTACTGTTTTCTCTATCGTCATACTGCCGGTGATATAGGTATTGGTGAGCGTTCGATCGGTCAACTCATCTGTACAATCTTCATCGCTATAGTACGTCGTCGTTGCCGTATACGCCGTCATATCATTGTTCAGTGCCACGACCACTTTTACATAGATTGTATCGTTGGACAGGCTGTACAAATCAGCATACGTACTCAAAGCTCCTGTCTCCGTAATTGTATAGTAATATTTGCCGGCTGCATTATAGGTGATACTGTCGAATGTAACACTAGCATAATTGTTATAAACAATCTGGTCTGTCGGCACAGGGACGTCATCAGTGTCCCAAGTCGTTCCGTCTTCCAATTCCGCTAATAACCCAGTGAGTGTAAATTCAAAAGCTCCATTCGGCACGTCCGTCGTACTGGCGCCAGTTACGGCTTTAGTAATTGACAACTCTGCTTCCGCATTCGCCGGGTAAGTGTTCGTGATGGTCACAGATTCCCCAGCATTGGACGCGCTGATGGTCGCTTTGTCTGCACCCGCACCTGCAACCGTATACGTATAACTCCTCCAGTAGCCAGTCCCACTCTCCTCTGTCACCGTATAGGTGCCTGCAGGCAGGTTCGAAAGTGTAACAGTCTGGCCCTTAATAATGCTAAATGTAATCTGCGTGCCGCTTGCTTTGTAATCACCTACCGTCGTGGATGTTCCTGAACTTGCCCACGTAACTTCGGAAAGGTTCAAAGAACTATTCGTAAGGTCTGCCTCGACTGTCACCTTATAAGTCGTGTTTGCGTCCACACTTTTAGTATAATCATTTACATCTTTGGTTATCGCCAGGGTACCGTTGGTAAAGGTGTTTGTAATGGTATACCCTGCCGATGCACTTCCGCTGACTTTGCTCGTGTATCCAGTCGCCGTTGACGATGTCTCCTCCACAGTATAGGTAATCAGACCGTTGGAGTCATACATGGGCAGATCTGTAAATGTATAAGTCCAAATGCTATCGTTGTCCAGAGTCGCGGTCGATACCTCCGTGCTTCCGTTTCCGCTGTACAGAGTCACAGTCACAGTGTCATCGGTATGAGATGTCGAGGTGTCGCCGTCATCCCATTCTTTAGTTACGGTCACACTCGTCGTCTGTGTATTAGTGATCGTGACTGATGAAATAGTGATCACAAAATCCGTCAGGCCTAAACTCGTCAACTCTGAAATATCACTTGGCGTTCCAGAGCCAGACACGGTTACTGTTTCGCCGGTTTTTTCATCAGTGTAGCTATAGGAATACTCATACTCATACGCAGCGCTGTACCCGCTTACCTCTTCCTCCACAACAGTATACGCGATTTCTTTATTGATGCTCCCGTCCGTGTTATATGTATACTTTTCCAAATCCGTGAAAGTATATGTCCAACCACTGCCTGTTACGTCTTGAGTTGTACCTGTCGCCGCGTCATCAGCATAAAGCTCAACTGTCACGCTGGTCGGACGACTGCTGTTGTTATCATCATTCCACTCTTTTGTAACAGTCAAGCTGGTCGTACTTATTACCCACTGCGCATAGAGTGTCGCCGTCTTTGTTGTCGCATCTACTTCAATTTTGTCTCCGGCAGAATAAGAAGTGCCACTTCCATCAGCTGCCGTATTCCAACTAACAAAAGCATAGCCACTACGTACCGGTATTGTGCTGGTAACAGTAAAAGTGTCAGTTGTAGAAACCTGCGGCGAAGTCGGCATATTACTCACTGAATCGTCATCCACATTGTCATCATAATACAATTTATATGAAACAGATACTGTCATCTTCCCATCCAGGTGATATGATGGAGTAGTGTCGCTCACATAATCAGTTGCTCCAGAGCACAGTTTAAAATCCGTCCATTCCACCGAAGCCAAGAAGCTATCCGCATCAATATTATTTCCCGAATAGACATTAAATCCATATGTTAATAAATAATTTTGTAATGCCGTAAAATTATCTTCGCTATTATATTCCGTCTCTCCGTTGTTGTTTTTATTGACATTTGTAATGAGATCCACTAAAGAAACCGGAACCTCTACATATCCTATGGTATACCATCCATCACCATTAAGAGACCAACCGCTTTTGTCGGCTCCCGATTCAAATGTGACATCTGCATACAAATAGATCGTAATCATTTCTTCGGATTCTGATTCTGTTTGAGATTCTGATCCCGAACTTGTTTTCTCATAGATAAAGTAAACTTTATTATCATTTGACCACATATCATTGATATTATTGTATCCAGAACTTTCGTACAATGAATATTGCCATTGGCCTCTATCTTTATTGTATCTCAGATAAACCACCGTCGTACTGCTGGAATTAGCCGTTTCCTTCGAAGTCGCCAAAACTGCCTTTACAAAATTATAACCACTAATCTCCGGGGCAATACCTGACACAGCAGTGGCCTTTGATATACTTCCCGAGCTCGTACTTCCAATTTCATTTCCACTTGTATCAATACAAATAATTGACAGCGAATTAGCCATGTTACTTCCAGTTCCGGTCCAGCTCAGCGTAAATGTCGAAAAGCTCTCCACCGAAAACTGCGCAGTCACCTCGGTGTCCTCGACCTGGAGGCTTCCGTCTGCTTCCTCGGCGACAATCACAGCTTCCGGCGTCCGGCTGCTTTCATCTATATGGGCGATCTGCAGCGTGCTCTCATCGATGTCCAGGGTCTCGCTCATGGACACCTCAAAGCTGACCTCCACCGCCTGCATTGGCTCTGTTTTCTCTCCGTTTTCATTCAGGAAGCTGAGATCGAGCGCAACCATCTGGTCGTATTCTGTTGTCTCAGACAATGCATCCTCTGCCTGCTGATATTCCTCCGAATCCGAGTCCAGTTCGGTCACAGACAGGGTCACTTCTTCCTCGAACGCGCCCGCCGGAGCGGTCACGCTAATCTTTATATCTCCGAGCGACGCCTCATACGAGGTCACATAATCGGTCGCTTCTAATTCTTCGGACGCAGTTCCCCCATCCTCACTGGTCTCCGTGAGGCTCTCCTCCGCTGATTCTTCTTCGCTCGTTTCTTCTTCCGCTTCCATTGCGGATTCCGTCTCTGTCTCAGCCTCCGCCTCGCTCCCACTGCCGGCTGCGGTCTCCGCTTCTATTTCGCCTTCGGCCTTTGCATCTGTTCCGGATTCAAAGTCCGTCTCGCCATCGGTCTTTGCGTTTGTTCCGGATTCAGAAGCCACCTCGTCCTCGGTCTCTGCTTCTGTTGCAAATGCTGCTTCGGTCTCCGATTCCGCCACAGATTGTGAATCGCTTCCTGCTTCCGCTGCGGAGGTTGTTTCGGTCTCCGGCTCAGTTACAGACTCCGCCGCAGACTCTGTTTCCGCTGCGGTTTCACCAGCGGATTTTGTCTCCGCCTCCGTCCCGGTTCCGGACACAGCTTCAGAGACGGACTCTGTTTCTTTCTCAGCTTCCGCCCCGCTCTCTGTTTTTGCTTCAGTCTCCGCTGCTGCCGCCGTCTCGCTCTCTGTTTTTGCGTCGGTCTCCGCTACTGCCGCTATCCCGGCCTCCGTTTTTGATTCGGACTTGGCTGTTTCGGTCTCAGTCTCCGTTTCGGTCTCCGTCTCCGTTTCCGTTTCGGTTTCAGTCTCGGTTTCCGTCTCCTCTGACGCCCCGTCCCCGTCTGTACTGGTTATCACTTCTGTTTTAGACACGGAGCCAGTCTCCGCGAGCGCGGAAAGATCTGCCTGCTGAAAGATCAGCGCGACCACCAGTAATAAGGAAATTAAGCGATGAAGTCTCGTATTTTTTCGAATCATTTTTCCCCCTATATCACATTCATCAAAGAAACGATTTCGCCACTATTCAGAACGGTACCGAACAGTTACGCGATTTCTTCTTTTCGTCCTTGTACGTATTTATCCCTTCTATAAATACGTACAATGTCTTCTATCCTTTCACAAAATTACAAAACCTGCACGCGGCCGCTCTCACATGCCGCGGGCCGCGGATAAACCGCTTCACATGCTTTACATAATGCGGTTTTCTTTTAATTACAGCTATGGAAAATAGATCTGTGCGTGTATATCCCTCAGCCGCGGACCGCGGCTTTGGTTGCACAAATCTAACTCTATGTTAAAAATATCATTGCCTGAATTTAGCTTTATTTTAACACCAAAGCTTCGTGTAGTGCGAACCATTGGTGCTGTCAGCTCTGTCAATTCGTGCAACATTTTTCCTGCATTTGTGACACAGTTGTCGATTTTGTCCCTTTGTTTTTTTGCAATCCGCCAGACGGCTAAACCGCTCCGGATTCTCTGGTCTTTTTATTGAATCATAAATCGGATTTCATTCTTTCAGGGGGGCGATGCAAAAAAGAGGTGTTGGAAATTAAATATGGTAAAAAGAAAGGGGGCAGACAATTGGCAAGGGTTTTTAACATGAACAGTGCCGGCCGGAAGCTCATTACATGGTAGGTATCCGGTCGCGGCTGAAAGTCGTTAGAAAAATATTTCAGGGCAGGCTGGAAGGAAGTTCCTCCATTACCTGCCCTGTTTATTTCGCCCATTCATATCTGGTCTTGTAACTGCTGTACGAATGAGATGGCAGACGCTTCTCCTTTTGCAATTTCCCGATTATAATATAGGGCATTACTTTTTGTGAAGATGCGAATATCTGTATAGACTCTATATCAAATTTTCCATCTTTTATAAACTCTTCATATGCATCCGGTGAAAGTAGTTTGTCATTGGCAAACTGATCTGCTTTTTTCTCTTTTTCTTCATCAGAGCCCACATCAACAAATTCCGACGGGCATCTTTCCTTTCTGACGCAGATATTTCACGACTTCGTGTAACGCGGTCCGAGCCTCCCGTTCTTCATCGGTTATCGTCTGCATTTCATTAAATTCCAAAAGCTCCGCGTCATAATTTGCCTGAAGATTCATCCAGAACGATTTCGGTACATCCAGCGCATATTCCAGAGCAAATGCAAATTTAGCGGAAATGTCTTTTTTCCCATTGATTACATTACTGATAAAAGCCGGAGAAACTCCTGTCTGTGCGGCAAGCTCTGCCTGTGTGATACCGCGCTCGTCCAATACCTCTGCCAACGTCTCTCCCGGGTGAAAAATCAGGTCACGGGATATACCAGTTTTCTTTACTGCCATGATAATCGCTCACCCCTTCCACTTCTATTTCCCTGCAAATCTTTATCGTATCTTCGTCCGCCTTCAGCTCCAGAATTATTAACTTTTTGGTTAACCCGTGTTGGCATATTAACATGGCGCTATATTTCTGTCAATTAAAATTTCTCGCCATATTCTTTCTTTAGATATTCCTCAAGCATCGGATATTTTCCCAATAACAGGCGAATCTCCTGATTTACGGTGTCGATCTTATTTCTGGCCTGCCGAAGCGCTTGTGCCTGCATTCGGTCGCACTCCTGACGGGTCTTTTCCCGCAGCTGGTCGCATTCCTGACGGGCCTCTTCTCGCAGCTGGTCGCATTCCTGACGGGCCTCTTCTCGCAGCTGGTCGCATTCCTGGCGAATGCTTTCCTGCTGTAAAGCTGAGAATTTATCGTTCTGCGGGACCGAGACCGATAATTCCTCTACTCGTGATGCCAAGGATTCTTTTATCAATAAACTATTGTGTTCTTCTGCCCGCGATGCCAATGTTCCCTCTGTCTGTGGCTGCATCTGGCCGCAGGCTGCACGGACGGAGTCCAGATATTGCTGCGCAGCGGCTTCGGCATCTTCAAATATATGGTTCAGGCTTAGTGCAGCTTCTGCTATGGAGCCTGCGTTTTCGATACAGATGATTTTTTCTTCCAGCTGCCGGTGCAGTTCTTCATTTTCCTGTTGGAGCGTCATACCGTTTTGCTGTAGTGCGTAAATAATCTCAATCAGCTCTGTACGGTTCATTCTCCGCAGTTCTTTTTCTGCCATGATATTGTCCTGCCTTTATTCTTTCGGTTCGATGGATTGACCAGCCGCGCGGCTGCACCTCACAGTGACTCTGGCCTGCCCGCCGAGGGTGCAGGTAAACAGGGTCAGACCCCAGCCGCTGGCATTTTCGCCATCGTCTTCGCTATCTTCTGCGCCGTCATTTTCTCCACTGTCTTCTTCGCCATCATTTTTCCCGAGCATTTCGTCAATGTCCGTCGGCTGGAGGGTCGTCACTTCCTGCACTTCGTAGTTAAATACATTCCCATCTACATCCGTAAATGAAATGGTATCTCCCGTTTCCAGCCCTTTCAGGCTGCCAAAGTGGCGCTCGTAATTGTGTCCGCAGAGGACCAGATCATCCGTCCAGACGGAACCGCTGTAGCGTCCCGGCGCAATTTTCAGCCCCGCATAGCTCCATTCGGCCATCACCGGCAGCTCCAATCCAAAGCGGGAAATGGACAGGGTTCCGATATATGCATAGCCATCTATCTCGACAGTGGCCATTTCTGTAGAGACCGTTTCTGCTTCCGCAGAATCATTCTCGTCTGAGAGATTATTTATGCCAGAGGATGCGCTGCCAACTGAATTCTTCGCCTCGTCCAGCTTCTCCTGAATCTCCGCCGCCGAATTGCCCGCACGCCAGCTATCCCAGCTGTCATAGATTAATAGGGCCAATGCAGCTGCTACCAGCATTGTCCCTATTATCATTAAAATTGATCCGCATTTGTGTCTCATTCGTTTCATTTGTTTCGTCCATTTGCATCTTTGGTCTTATAACTTTGATCTATTCCGGCAAAAGTTCTTGCGTGATCCCAAACCTTTTTTAACATATTCCCTTTCAAATTCCAATACTATGTGCTCCGCTCTCCGCAAACCATCCTTGTAAAATATCAACGTCACAATTTATCGCCTGTGCGATCTGATCATCACCAAAACCCAAAGCATGAAGATTGAGGGCTACCTTCCTTTTCTCTTCTTTTCGACCTTCTTCACGACCTTCTTCTCGGCCTTCTTTCCGGCCTTCTTCTCGACCTTCTTTCCAACCTTCTTCACGGCCTTCTTCACGACCTTCATTTTTACTGTCTTCCATCCACTCCCTGAGTGCCTGACACATCCTAACTCCTTTCATATCCAAACCTTTTGCTGCAAAGTCGCATTT
>JAJBVE010000084.1 GCA_020859995.1 Clostridiales bacterium | reverse complement strand
CTTTGTGGCTGTCGGTCCCTCTTCTATTGTTTCCAGCGCGGACGGGATGCACTGGACGGAGATTTATAAAACCGGGCAGGAAGAAACCTTAGAGGCCTCTGCAAGTGGTTTTTTTGCCTGTGCGGCTTATGATAATGAAGGGACCGAGGGGGACACTACGTATTACGTTCGGCGATCGAACGCAATTTATTACTTTCAGGGTATAGAGACTATTAGCGCGTTGCAGTTTTTTGTTTCCGGACTACAAACGGGCTTTACAGATATTGATGCTAGGGGGTATAACCCTCATCACTCCTTCGCCCCTTTATGTGTGTGCAATTCAACACTATATTACACTTCCGGAAAGGAGGTATATCGTAAATCATGTGATACCTCCACTTCCACCTCCTCCACAAAACTCGGCGGTAACGCCAGCAACGAGTACACCTATTCTATGGCAACGGACGGAGCGTATGTTTATGGCGTCGGTCGCCACGGAAATGCATGGATATATAATGTTAAAGATGAAAGCAAAGCTAGCAGCGGAAAACTACAGGGTAGAAAAAACGGCTGGTTTGTTTCCTATGAAGGGGAAAAATGGATAGCCGCAACAGCTGGACACAAGGGAGTTGGCTCCCGGTTATATTATGCCCCCGATAGCAGCAGCGGTGTGGAGCCCTCTTTTTCTCCTATTAATAGAAAAAATGATAACGAAACAATAAAATACGCGATGCTCTGCGGCGGATACTGGAACAATTATTACATTGTAGCCGGAGAGGATGGACATGGGTATTATGTAAAGGAGGGCAGCGTTTTCAATGACAAGGCATGGGCAGAGAACGAAATCAGCATCGGCAATAACACCTGGTGGGCGATGGCTATAAACAATGGCGATGGTGGCGATAGTGGAAACAATAACAAAATAGCTGTATTAGTGGGGACGAACGGTATTAAATATTTGAATTCAGCCAACACTGAAACCCCTGACACTTGGAACTCCGCCTCGCTTACGCTTTCATCCCTCCCCGGCGATATGCCCTTCATGCCCTGCGTGTCTTATATGTACTTATTGGAAAGCATTTCCGCACAGCTGGACTTAGGATGGACAGCCCAGGCGGATGAATATTATGACACAATTGGCAAATGGCTCGTCATCGTCCTACCTACGGCGGTAGACAGCGAAGGCAACAAACTGCAGCAGGGGGACACATTTAATTTAATGGACAACCTGCCCGACGTCGAGCCACTTGACCTGTTCCTGACGTACGGCGCTATTACGGGACGGACGCTCGGGCTAAAGAATAACGAGAGGGGCGTGCCGTGTCTCCACTACTTTAATTATAACTGGGCGGACAATAATAATTATAATGATGGAAATGCGGAGGTAAATCCCGTTTATTACGGACGGGAGGAACTGGGGAGCGCGCGCCTTACGCGCGGTGTCGGGGAACTGGCCTATAACAATTTCATCCGATTTACGGAAGGGGAACTGACCGAGGAGCGCGGCGACGGCTATGAAACCAATTACAGCGTTCCAAACTCCACACTAACCGCCGAAAACGACTGGTACACTTCACCGCTGGCAAGTGGTTCCACCCTGGGAGGTTTCCTTTATCTGAAAAATATCGAATACACGCGCGAAGTGGACGAAGACGAGGGAATAATTAGTTATACCAATATCAGTTGGGAGGGCGAAGCCACCCTTGCCGTATGGAAAGGCTGCAGCTCGCCACTCGGTACGCTGCGCGCTTTTGATATGGGGCAAAACGAAGACCTAAACCGGGTACTGCAGGAAAAAACAACGTATGAAGTGACTATCCCTATGCCCTTCTACCAGTTTATGCAGCTTAATAACTTATCCCTTGTCAGTACCTCAGCGCGTGTGTGGTGCGTGTACGAAGCTGCCTGGCAGGACGGACTGGCGGACCTTACACTGGTTCGCCTTAACGCCCAGAATTACGACGGCACAGGTGTAGGGGGTGCCTCCCTGACGGTCAGCCCCACCTATATCTCCTGGTCGCTCCCCGGTTCAGGACTCGAAGCCTGTGTGACGGTTCAAAGCAGCCGGAGCGTTACCTATTCGACGTCAAATAGTTTTTTGCAGGTTGAACGCTGTAGCGGCAACGATGAGGAGGATTCTTGCTGCAAGGAGGAGGATAGTGAAGAGGGTGGAATCCGTTACAAAATCACCTATACGGAACCGGGAAGCGACGCGGAGGACTCTTCTGACTTTACAGCCGCCCTGGGGGCCCATTACGTTTATTTCCAAAGCGGAAATAAAACGGCGCGGGTAGCTGTAATTATTAGTACAGAGTCGGAAGACGGAAACGAAACCGAAACGCCCTGCGCTTATGCCTGGATGGACTGCATCGAACCGGAGCCGGATGACATGCCATCCTGGGCGACATGTGGTAACGAATAATATTCATAACAATAACAGAAGAAATGAAAACCAGAGAAACAAAAAAACAGCAGAAAACGGACGTTATCCTCTCAGAGGCAACCGACGGAATAAACAAAGTGAGGTTAATGGTTACTGCGCTGGCGGAAGGAGAAGAGGAATGCCCATGGACGGAAATTGACGCCTATAGCGGGCGCTTTGTTGTGGCGGGCTATCGGCTTGCCTACTCCTCCTCCATCACCGGCGACGGCACGAGCGACGATTACCACCCTTGGCTAGCTTACTCCATCGATGGGGGGAAGACGTGGATAAAGGATGACACTACCACGGATACGAGTCAACCACACGGAGAGCTTCGCGCCCTTGCTTACGGAGGTGGACGCTTTGTTGTGGCGGGCTGGCGGGATGGCACC
>JAJBVE010000092.1 GCA_020859995.1 Clostridiales bacterium | reverse complement strand
TGGAAAAAATCGGGAATTCGTGCAGGCTTCAGCTTTTTATTCTTTGCCGCTGTATAACGAAAAACCTTCTTGACATTGTGAAGCTTTGGATATAAGATTACCAGGCAGCGAAGGAGCCCATATACCGGGCTCTATTTTTGTCTGACAGAAAACCATATACATACTTTGCCGGAGGATATTTTCTATGAATGCCGTGAGCAAATCAGAACGAACTGCTTTTTTCTCCCTTTCGAGACTGCCGCACCCAGGGATGCGGATTTTGAAATCTGCGGCGGCGATTATTTTATGCTATTTTGTGTCATTTCTGCGCGGCGATGCCGGGATTGTTTTTTATTCCCAGCTTGCCGCGCTCTGGTGCATCCAGATGTATACGGCCACAACGTTCAAGAACGCATATCAGCGTATGATTGGCACGATCATCGGGGCTCTGTTCGGCCTGCTTTTTCTTCTTGTCCGTGGTCAGATTCTTACTGCGGAAATACTGGAGGCGAAGCCGTTCTGGCTTCAGGTACTCAACGCGGCGGTGATTTCTGCGATGATCATTCTGGTCTTATATACGACCGTTTTGATTAAGAAAAAGCAGGCTTCTTATTTCTCGTGTGTGGTGTTTCTGAGCATTGTGGTCAATCACGCGGGAGATCTGAATCCGTATCTGTTTGTGTGGAACCGCTTTCTGGATACCGTCGTTGGCATTCTGATCGGTCTGCTGGTAAATACGTTTACCCTGCCTCGAAAACGCAGAAAAGATATTCTTTTCGTATCCGGACTGGACGGTACGCTGCTGGATGAAAAGGATACGCTCAGTGATTTCAGTCGCGTGGAGCTGAACCGGATGCTGGATGACGGCGCGAATTTCACGATTTCCACCATGCGTACGCCGGCGTCTCTGCTGGAGCCGATGCGGGATGTCCGGCTGCGCCTGCCGGTGATTGTCATGGATGGCGCGGCGCTTTACGATATTCAGGAAAAACGCTATCTGAAAAAGTTTACCCTGACAGCCGGGGAGACGGGAGAGCTGCTTGCTCTGGCACAGTCACAGGGACTGATGTGCTTTACCAATGTGATTTTGCAGGACGCGATGGTGATTTATTATCAGGAGACGGAGGAGGCAGTACACGGTGAGTTGATCTCCAAGCTGCGCCGCTCCCCGCTGCGCAATTATGTGTGCGGCAATCCTCCGGAACATGCGGAAGCGGTGTATCTGATGCTGCTGTACCCGAAAAAGGTCATCCGGGATTTTTACAAGATTCTGGAGCAGGGCGGATATACCAGGCGGTTTAAGATACTCTGCTATGATTCTACAAATTATCCGGGCTGCGCCTACATCAAGATATACAACCGGGAAGCTACGAGGGAGCATATGCTGACCGAGCTGGAAAACATGATCGGCATTGACCAGACCGTGACATTCGGCAGCATACCGGGGAAATATGATGTCGTCGTCGAGGGCGATCTGAACCGGGTGGTCCGCGTCCTGCGCAAACGGTATGAGCCGGTCGCTTTTGGGATGCACAGAGAAGGGAATTAGAGGCTAAAGCGCACTGCATAAAGGATTTTCCGACTTCATCGGCAATTCTTATGTCAAAGCACCGGGGAACTTTTTTTCTTCTGGAAGAGCCTTTTTCCTCTTGACACCGCCTGTTTCTGGAATTACTATAAAATTACTATAAATCTACGAATACTTGTTTTGGAGGTACTATATGGTAACTGAAAAGATTCCAGAAAAGTTTCGACCTTGTTTTTGGGATGCAGATTTTGACAAACTGGATCTTAAAAAAAACAAAGATTTTATTATTACCCGGCTGTATGTAAAGGGCGGCCTTAGCGGAATCGACTGGGTACATGATCAATACAGCGATGAAGAGATCCAGGACGCAGCCAAAAGACGCCGCGCATTAAACCCTATTGTCGCGAATTATCTTCGGAATAAATATCATCTTAAAAAGCAGGACATGGCGTATTACCGTATGGTACAGTCTGGCGGAAGGGAGCTCTGGGACTATTGATGTATCTGAAAATCCTGGATGAGAGGAGGATTCATATTCTGAGGGAAATCTCTGAAAAAATCGATGTCGGTGTTTATTATATGGCGGGAGGAACTGCGTTGGCTCTGCAGTTGGGACTTCGGAAGTCAGTCGATTTTGATTTTTTCGTTCCTCATAAGTTTCATGCGGAATTGCTTCTTGATCAGCTGAAGAGTCTGAACTATCCCTTAGAGACGATAAATGTCTATGATGGAACCTGTGACGTTTTGCTGGATGGGGTCCAGGTCAGCTTCTTTTACTATCCGCAGAAAATGCTTCGACCTTATGTCGAGGAAAAGGGATGGAAGCGCCTGCGTATGGCTGGACCGGAAGACATTGCTGTGATGAAAGCTGCCGCGATCGGGGCAAGAGGAGCAAAAAAGGACTTTTTTGACCTTTATCAGATTTTGCACCTGACGAATTTTGGTATAAAAGATCTGGTGGATGGTCTTTTTGTAAAATTTGGAGACAAACATGATTTTTCGTATATTGGAATGGGTTTAAACTATTTTGAGGATGCCGAGACGGAAAACCTTCCGGAAACTTATCTGAAATACAACTGGGAGGAGATCAAGAAGTATTTCTCGGAAATACAAGAGCCGTTTTTTAAAGAATTAAGACTTAGAAGCAGTATTTCTAATCCGTCATAGAGCAGGTTCGGAACGCATATATTTTACAGAACTCATAAGATTCTGGACAATGCCTGATGAGAAGACTGCAGGGAAGAATGAAACAGGTAATTGCTGCGGCATTGATTTTCCTCCTTTGTGCTGCGAATGTTGTGAATGCGGCTGTGTGGGAAGATGCAGGCGCGGTGGAAACAACTGCGTGGAAAGCTGCAAGTGAGTCAACTGACACAGCTGATACAGACCTCTCTCTCGATTTATACGCCCGATGCGCCGTATTGATGGACGGCGGCAGCGGGCGTGTTCTATATGATCAGAATGGCGATGTGCCGCTGCCGATGGCGAGTACGACTAAAATCATGACCTGCATCCTTGCGCTGGAAGCGATGGGGGAGATGGAGGACGGAGCTTCGTACACCGATTCTCAGACAGAAGCAGCTCCGGATGCAGAAACGGATATGGACGCTGTTTTGGGCACAGATTCCGAGACGGGCACCGCGCAAGGTGCAGGTTCTGAAACGGACACGGCCGCAGTGCAGAGCACAGACTTCGAAACTGATACGGCTGCAGACATCATCTGTACGGTATCCGGCACTGCCTCCGCGCAGCCCGAGGTAAAGCTGGGGCTGGTAAAGGACGACACGTTCTATTTGAGCGACCTTCTGTATTCCCTGATGTTGGAATCGCACAATGATACGGCTGTCTGCATCGCGGAGACGATCGGCGGCAGTGTAGAAGGATTTGCAGCGATGATGAATGCGAGGGCGCGGGAAATTGGCTGCACGCAGACATATTTTATCACGCCGAATGGTCTGGATGCCGAGGACGAAAACGGCGAGCATCACACGACCGCGCATGACCTGGCGCTGATCATGCGCTATTGTCTCACGGAGTCTCCTCAGAGGGAGGCTTTTCTGACTGTGACGCAGACCTCTTCCTATTCTTTTTCCAATATTTCCGGCACACGCAGCTACAGCTGCTCGAACCACAACGCATTTCTGAATCTGATGGAGGGAGCAATTTCCGGAAAGACCGGATTTACCTCAAAAGCAGGCTATTGCTATGTCGGCGCACTTGAAAGAGACGGGAAGCTGCTGATTGTGGCGCTTCTGGCCTGCGGCTGGCCAAACAACAAGGGATACAAGTGGGTCGACACGAAAAAACTGATGAATTATGGCCTTTCTGAATATGAGCTGCGCGATATCACAGCCGCAGTGTCGCAGACAGGTGAGATTGAAGTCACAGACGGACAGCAGGAGCAGGTGTCCACGCAGGCGGAAACGCCGCCTTCTGTGGAAGTGCTGATGCGATCGGATGAAGAGGTTGAAGTGCGCGTGGAAATGCTGCAAACCATTGAGGCACCGGTTATGGAAGGGACGCAGGTCGGCCTTGTGCATTTCCTGGTCGATGGCAGTGAATATGCGGTCACATCCATTCTGACCACGCAGGAGGTGAAGGAAAGAACATTTCTGTACTGCCTGAGAGAATTGACGGAAGCGTTTTTACTGCGCAGATGAGCCTGTCTGGCTGCTGCTTATAGCAGAGTGCGCGGCAAGTGTGACGTGGAACCAAAATTTCTGCCTTTTTTGCTTGGAAAAATTGCCTCGAAAAAAATTTTTCAAATTTTCAAAAAAATGCTTGCAATTTCCTACAGGTCGATGTATAATGCCGCTTGTAAGGTTCCTTGGTCAAGCGGTTAAGACGCCGCCCTCTCACGGCGGAAACAGGGGTTCGATTCCCCTAGGGACTATTTTTTATACTCTTCAACAAGTAATTGTTTTTAGACCCTGCAGGAATGCGGGTTTTTTTATTCTCACAAAGCCGGAAAAGTACGAAACATTTTTCAAGGATGACAATAAGCAGGGAAATATACGCGGGAACCCGGACTTTTAGTCCGGGTTCTCATATTTTTGTCTGAAATATTCAAGTAATGGTCCTGCGGAGAGTTCTCTGCCACACACACGCTGCAGCACTTCAGATGAGGTATACAGGCTGCCATAGCGATGGATTTTCTCGTTCAGCCATGCGGTAATCTCGCAGATCCGGCCTTCAGCCAGAATATCATCTACGCTGCCCTTTTCCTTTTCCAGCGCTTCCAGAAACATGCCGTCATACATGGAGCCAAGCAGGTAGGACGGGAAGTAGCCGAAGGAGCCGTCGGACCAGTGCATATCCTGGAGGATGCCTTCACCGTCGTCTGCCGGGCGGATGCCGAGCAGCTCTTCCATCTTATCGTTCCACAGTTCCGGTAGCTCCCTGACCGGTACGTTGTCCCGGAAGATTGCTTTTTCCATCTCGTAACGCAGAATAATGTGCAGACAGTAGGTCACTTCGTCCGCCTCCGTGCGGATCATGCTCGGGTGTACGTCATTGATCGCCTGGCAGAAGGTGTCCAGAGGGATTTCCCTAAACTGAGGCAAAAGCTCACCGAGCTTGTCATAGATCGGAATCCAGAAGCTTTTCCGGCGGCCAAGGATGTTTTCGTAGAAGCGCGATTGGCTCTCGTGCAGCCCCATCAGATTGACCTGACCAGCCGCCGTGTCCTGATAAGCCGGGTCGACGTTCTGACCGAAGATCGCGTGTCCGCCCTCGTGAATCGCGCTGAAAATCGCGGAAATCGGGTCGTCCTCTTTGTAATGATTGGTCACGCGGACGTCGCCGATGCTCAGCTCCGTCGTAAATGGATGCTCACTCTCGGCGGTCGCTCCGGCATCCGCGTCAAAGCCGATGTATTCCAGCAGCATCTGCTGCACCTTTTTCTGCGCAGCAATGTCGTAATTCCCCTTCAGAGCGGAAAGATCTGGTCTGGGTCTTGCTTCGATTTTTTTGAGAAGAGGAAGCAGTCCTTCCTTTAATTCTTCAAATACGTGGTCGATCGTTTCGCCGTCGATGCCTTCCTCATACATGTCAAGCAGTACTTCATAAGGATCCTGATCCGGCTCCATGTAATGCACGTATTCTTTTGTCATAGAAATCACTTTTTCCAGATAAGGAGCAAACTGGGCAAAATCCGCGCTCCTTTTCGCCTTTTCCCAGGCTTTTTCCGAACGGGCCTTTGTCTCGGTATAATCAGTGAAAAAGTCTGCCGGGACACGTTTGAAGCGTTCATAGTCCCGCGAATAACGCCGGACGGTGAGCTGCATGGCCTCATCGAGCGCATCATACTCTTTCGGCTCAGAAAGCGTGCGCAGCATCTGTCCATACTCGTCCGCCGTGGAAAGGCGGAAGGATTCTGATGAGAAATAAGAAATGGCATCCATGTGCGCTTCCACGCCCTTTTCCGGGGCAAGGGTCTGCAGATCCCAGTAAAGAAGCGTGAGTACGTGATCGTACTGCCTCATTTTGTGCAGGTATTCTTTGAATTGATCCAGTGTCTGGCTCATGGTATTCCTCCTACTTGTGTAATAAGATGAAAGCTTTCGTATAGAGTTAATCATTTCCGGATAGTAAAAAAGTATACGCCCATTTTCTCGGATGGACAAGAGTGTTTTTAGCTGGCACTGCAAAAAAATGGAAGGGCAAATTTTTTCTTAAATTAAAAGGAACTGTTGCAAGAATTGTTCATTCAGTGCTATACTAGGAAATCATGTACGGGGGTGCAGCTGAGATCGAAAAACGGAAGAGTAATCCCGCAAGACCCGCCGGGGGCGCGGCCGATGGCGATTAGCAGGAGACAGCTGACAAAATTGGGTGAAAAAGATTGAAAAGACGAATCGAACAATTATTAAACGGAATATTTGAGTATGAGCCTGGGCATGTGATCATCCGGCCGGAGCAGCTGGAGCTGAAGGGAGCGCCGGATGCTCTGCTGCATGGAAAGTTTTTTATCGAGAGTGCGCAAGAACAGCGCATTCATGGCTATTTATATCCGTCTGATATACGTATGATCTGTGAGCCGGCGGAGTTTCACGGCATTTCAAATGAGATTCATTATCAGTTTGACTGCAGCGGACTGAGGGCGGAATCTTTTGCCGCCGGGCCGCTGGAGGGTACGATTGCGCTTTGCTGTGACTGCGGGGAGTTTGAGATTCCTTATGTGGTTTATCCGGAGACGGTGCCGAAAGCCGAAGAACTTCCTTTTTCGACCCTTGAGGAGTTTGCGCAGCTGGCCAGGCAGGACTACCAGAGTGCATATCGGTATTTTCTGAAGTCCTCTTTCCGCACAGTTTTAAAGGATGACCCGGAGCGCCTCGCTCTTTATGAGGGCCTGCGGTCAGCGGACGTGAGCTACCGGAATCTGGAAGCGTTTCTGGTTGCGTCCGGATGCAAGGAAGAACTGGACTTTTCCTTTTTCGAGTCTGCCGGGTCTGCAACGGGAACGGAAGCATTCGGAGCGGAAGGCTCTGCTGCAAGAACAAACGGCAGATCGGATCCAGGTGAGCCAGGTCTGGGAGAGGCCGGAAGTCTGGGAGATACCGGATATGAGGCGGAATCGACGGAAGAAAAGACAGGATGGTCTGAGGCTGAAAATCAGGGACAGCCAGAAAGTTTCATCGGGCAGCCGCGGACTCTCGCTCTCGATTACGGCGAGCTTTCGGAGCCGGTGCGGGAGACCATCCGCATCAAAAAGAATACCTGGGGATTTCAGGCCATCTCGGTGGAATCAGACGCGATGTTTGTACGCCCGGAGCGGACATTGTTTTCGACTGATGATTTCGCAGGCAGTACCTATGATCTGAATCTGGTCCTGGATACCAATCTGATGCACGCAGGAAATAATTTCGCAAGACTGACCCTGAAAGCTGGTTCACAGACGTTGATCGTGACGGTGGCAGCACGGAAAAAGCCGCAGCTGCGTAAAGATCACCAGTATCATATCCGGAAGATTATGAGGAAAAAGCTGGAGAATCTTTATGTCAGCTTCCGTCTGCAAAAGACAGACACGCCATCCTGGATCGATCATTCTGTCAGCGTGATCAACAGCTACAAAAGAGCGGGCGGAGACGACCCGTTTGCGGATCTTTTCCTGATACAGATGTATTATGCTGATGACAAGAAGCATAAGGCGAGCCGGCTTCTGGAGCAGGTCGAGGCGCAGAAGCAGAAACTGGATACACCGGAGCGCTATTGCTTTTATCTCTATATTACGACGTTTTTTTATCAGGAAGCTTCCTATGTGGACCGTGTGGAGGAGGAAGTCTGCAGACAGTTTTACCGCAGACAGGAGAGCTGGCAGCTGCAGTGGATTCTTTTCTACCTGCAGGAAAAGTATCTGAATAATCCCGGCGCCCGCTTTGAAGCGGTAGCGGAACAGTTTATGAGCGGCTGCCGCAGCCGGATTCTGTATCTGGAAGCCTGGCAGGCGGTGAAGGAAAATCCGTTTCTTCTGCGGCATCTGGGAGAGTTTGAACTGCATCTTCTGCGCTTTGCGGATCAGGAAAAAGTGATGACGGCGGAAATACTCCGGCAGGTGGCCAACCTTTCCATGCATCATACGGATTTTGACACCAGACTGTTTGAAGTGCTTGCAAATGGCTGGCGGCTCTATCCGTCCGATGATCTGGTGCGCGCCATCTGTCAGATCCTGATCCGCGGGGAGAAGAAGGAAAAACAGTATTTCGAATGGTACGAGCGGGGCGTAAACGCGGGTCTGCGCCTGAACGGACTGTATGAAGCTTATCTGCAGACCGTCGAAGGGATGGAATTTAAAGATTTTCCGCAGATTATCCGCATGTATTTTTCTTATGACGCGTCGCTGGACTACTCCAGACGCGCGGCGTTTTACCGGAGTATTTATGAGAGCAGGGAGGACGAGCCGCAGATCTGGGCTGGCAGCCGTACTCAGATGGAACGGTTTCTGACGGATCAGCTGGAGTCCGGGCATATTACCGAGGATCTGGCCGTCCTGTACGGAGGTTTCCTGCGCGAAGCAATGATTACGCCTTCTGCCGCGGGAAGGCTGATTAAGCTGTTGTTTACTTATGAGATTGAATGCACGAGGCCCGAGATGGATATCCGTCAGATTGTCCTGCATTCGATACGTATACAGCAGGATTATACGGTACGCCTGAAAAATGGACGGGCGCAGATACGGATTTACGATCCGGATGCCGCTCTTTTTGTGGTGGATGCAGATGGCATCCGGTATGAGGCAGGATCCATCTGCAGGATTCACCGCCTGTTTGAGGACGACAGGATACTCTCCTGGTGCGCGAAAAAAGCTCCGGAATATCCGGGACTGGTGATTTTTCTCTGTTCACAGAGCATGAAGTCAGACCTGGTCAATGACAGGCTGCTGACTTACTTTCGCGCTGGCTGTGCGCTGCCGGAGATCACGGAAAGTTTCCGGGATGAATGCCGTGCCTGGGTACTTTCTTATTATACGGAGCATCTGCGGGACGACACGCTTCCGGACTTCCTGGACTGGATGCTTTCGGGGAGCGCCGGGCGCAGAAATACTGTACGGGATTTTGCCCGGGTGAATAAAACTGCTATGATCACTCTGCTGGCGGAGGAAGGAAAGTGCGCGGAAGCCTTTGCGCTGCTGGATGAGTTTGGGGCGGAAGAAATCCCTCTGGTGAAGCTGGTGCGGATCGCCAGCCGCATGGTTCTGGAGCTGGAATTTGAAGAAAACAACATGCTTCTTTCTTTATGCCGGGAGTGCTTTGCCAAAGGCAAATACGATGACAAGCTGCTGCGCTACCTGCTGCTATATTTCGAAGGCCCTGTAGAGGAAATGAAACAGATCTGGTCAGCGGCCTGTGAATTTGGGCTTGATACCATGCTGTTGGAAGAAAAAATACTGATGATGATTTTGTTCACCAGATCCGGCTCGCAGGGCTCTGAGCCTGTCTTTGGGGCGTACTTGAAAAAGCTGGGCCGCCAGAAGCTCTGCACGGCTTATGTGAACCTGAAATCTTACGAATATTTTGTCCGGGGACTTCCGGTGGCAGATCCGGTTTTCAGATATATTGAAAATGAGTATCGGCGGTTAAGCGGCATGGATCGTCTGTTTGAGCAGGAGCCGGTGTGCCGGCTGGCCCTTCTGGAGAGCTACGCGCGCTCGTCGTCCCTGACGAAGACTCAGCGTATCTACGCGGCCGAGATGCTGGAAGAATTTATTACGAAAGGCATGCGATTCGCGTTTTTCAAGCGCTTTGATGAAGAACTGCTGCGTCTATGGCAGATGCAGGGGCATGTATTTGCGGAATATGTCGGCAATCCGAAGAGTACCGTGCGTATCCGATATCGATACCGGACACGGAATGATCTGGAGAGGGAAGTACTGCAAGGTAAGGCACAGGCAGCAGAAGTTGAACTCTCAGAGTCAGCGCAGTCGGCAGAGTTGTCCGCTCTGGCAAATAAGACGGATTTGGCTGTAGCAGAAACACCGGAGACTGTCGGGACGGTAGAATTGGCAGAATCGGCGCAGGCAGCGGCGTCATCAGAACCGGCAGAAATGGAATACATCACGGAACTGGTGCCGAACTGCTTCGAAGGTATTTTTGTAAAAGAATTTACACTTTTTGCGGGAGATGAGATCGAGTGCTTGTTTGAAGAAATGCTGCCCGCAGACGGGCGAGGAGAGACTTCTGCCAGTCCGGGGCAGGATGATCGGAAGCATTATTCGGATGCGAGAATCCTTCGGGCAGATCCGGATGAGCCGGATACGGGGATGTATGGCCTTTTGAACCGACTCTGCCGTCAGAAGGTCAGTGGTGATACCAAAGCGGCACAGGAAACCCTGGATACGTGGCTCACGCTTGAATACATTGCGAAGGAAGTCTTTACATTAGTCTGATATAGTGTTGAATAAGTGTGTTTGTGAAGGCTCTGAACAGTTACGATTAGGTTTGCAACAGAAAGACAGCGGATGATAGTTATGATACAGGCGACAAATGAATTAATTCTGGGAATTGAATTGAACCCGGACTATACACAGGTGACTTATTACCACCAGTCCGTCAGAGAGCCGATGACTCTGGGTGAGGATGAAAGCTCACAGCTGATACCGGCCGGTATGCGCCAGGACGCGAACGGTATCTGGTCTCTTTGGGATGGCACGGCCGGATTTTCAGAGAATATTCAGCAGACTCAGGGAGCAGATATGGATGAACACTCCGTTAAGCGCGTCTGGGAGAGCATTCTGCAGAGCGAATCTGAGAAAACAGGAGAAGACGGACAGCTTTCCACTGACAAGGACGAACTTCTCGCGATTTACCTGCAGCTGTGTCTTGCTGACTTAAAACTTTTGACCGCCAACACGACACTTTCCGTGATGGTAACGGTGAAAAGCCTGACGGAAGTGCAAAACCAGATAATCGTAAATGCTTTGCAGCGTCTGGGCGTTGACCGTAAAAAAATTTATGTACAGGACTATCCGTCTTCCTTCTATTATTATGTAGTCAATCAGAAGAAAGAGCTCTGGATGCAGGATGTTGCGCTGCTCACCTATGAAAAAGGTGATATGATCGGTTATGTCCTTCACATCGACCGCTCGACCAAACCGGCGATCGCCCGCGTTACCGAAGTGGCCCGGCAGCCGATGACGGATGAGGTGCGCGCTGACCGTTCCGATGAGGACTGGCAAAGGGAAAAGGATCGCCTGTTTTTTGAACTGCTGAAAAAGGTTTTTGAACGGAGAACCGTGGCTGTCAGCTATCTGCTTGGGGATTATTTTGACAAAAGCTGGGCGAAGCGTTCGATTCAGTTTCTGTGCTCCGGGAGGCGGGCTTATCAGGGGATGAATCTCTATTCTAAAGGAGCCTGCTATGCGGCGATGGAGAGGATGGGACTCCTCGGTGGAGGAGAAATTCTCTTTGGCGGCGGCGACATGCTGGAGCGGAATCTCGGCATGGAAATGTGTATCCGCGGAAAAGAAAGCTTTTATCCTCTTATAAACGCGGGAGTCAACTGGTATGAAGCGCATCAGGTCTGCGAATTCATCCTGCACGGGGAGCGGGAAATCCGTCTCATCTCACAGCCTATGACGCCGGGCACGCCAATCATACATTCCATGCGCCTTCCAGGACTCCCAAAGAGACCGGACCGCGCAACCAGGCTGCGGATGACCATCTACTTTACTTCTGCCGTCTGCTGTCATATCGATGTAGAGGATCTTGGATTCGGAGGTCTCTATAAGTCATCCCAGATGACCTGGTCCCGGGACATCCGATTTTGAGAGCATTTGCCAACGCGAAGCGTTCTCGGAATGGCAAATACGACCTGCCTCCGAACGAAGTGAGGTGGCGTTTCCTTACATTTGCCAACGCGATAGTTGAAAGAAAAAGAGGAGGGTTTTCATGAGTTATGATCTTTGCCTGGTAAGACAGGCGGACCAGCCTTATTATATAGAAAACATCCGTACGGGTATTTATTCGCTTGAAGAGCTGTGCTTTTATCTGCACAACAATCTCTGTCTGATTGATGAAAGCATTATGAATGAAAAGCTCTGCGACTGGATCCGTGATGAACTGCATCTAACCCGCCTGTACCGGATTCTCTATGGACAGCTGCAGAAGATGGAAGAAAAATCTCCCACAGAAAAGGATGCGGCATCCTTTGTAATGCCGATTTTCCGCGAAGCCGGATACCTGAACAGCCAGGAAATGCGCGAGTATCAGGAGCAGCTTTCCAAGATGGAAGTGCAGTCCGATGAAATGAAACAGAAGATGCGGGGAGATTATCTGGTAAGAGAAAAAATGTTCGCGCGGGCGGCCTGGATGTATCGTCAGATTCTAAAAAAGAAAAATCCTGGGAAACTGGGATCTCAGTTTTACGCGGGAGTATGGAACAATCTGGGTGTGGCTCTTGCCGGGCTGTTTCGCTTCGAGGAAGCGGCGGACTGCTTCTGGGAGTCGTACCAGCTGATGCAGACGAAGGAAAGCTTCCGCAAATATGTCAGCGCGCTGCCGTTATTTCTGTCCGAGGAGGAGTACAGGAACCGTCTGAAAGAGCTGCACGCGGATGAGTATCTGGCGCGGACGATCCAGGAACATAACGCGAAAGTCTGCCAGACGCCGGATTTTCTGGCCTATAAGGAGCAGGTACTTTCGCGCCCGCTTTCGGAAGTGACGGAAGAGATGAAGGAGCAGTATTTCAGGAGCACCCGGACGTAGGTCAGCTCTGTGTGAGCGATATTTATTCCCGCGAAGCAATGAGCCAGGCAGCCGGAGCCATAAAAGGGCACTGAGTGCCGGTCCCCCTTATGGCATAGCTTCACATACTTTTTTGGGTTGACTTACCAACATGGTATCGGTATAATACAAAAGGTTGGAGGGAGAATGCTGATGAATCAGGATCAGACAGAAATGACACGGGATTTGCCCGTACACGAGCAGACAGAGCCTGAGGATGTCCTGCGTGAGGAGTGCGGCGTATTTGGTATCTATGATTTTTCAGGAGAAGATGTAGCTTCCACGATTTATTATGGATTATTTGCGCTGCAGCACAGAGGACAGGAAAGCTGCGGCATTGCCGTCAGCGATACGAAGGGCCCCAAGGGCAAGGTCCTTTCTCACAAAGGCATGGGGCTTGTCAACGAAGTATTTACCGGAGATCACCTTTCACAGATGAAGGGCGACATCGGCGTCGGCCATGTCCGTTATTCCACAGCCGGGGGCAGTACACGGGAAAATGCGCAGCCGTTAGTGCTGAATTATATCAAAGGCACTCTGGCGCTGGCGCACAATGGCAACCTGGTCAATACCCCGCAGCTGCGCCGGGAGCTGGAGCTTGGCGGTTCCATTTTCCAGACGACGATCGACACGGAAGTGATTGCCTACCACATCGCGCGCGAGCGCGTGCGGACCAGAAATGTAGAAGAAGCTGTGGCGAATGCGATGAAAAAGCTCAAAGGCGCGTATTCGCTTATTATTATGTCTCCGCGCAAGCTGATCGGGGCGCGGGACCCTTATGGATTCCGCCCGCTGTGCATCGGAAGACGTGAGAATGCGTACATTCTGGCGTCTGAGACCTGCGCGCTGGATACGATCGGAGCGGAATTCATCCGCGATGTAGAGCCGGGAGAAATCGTGACCATTACGCCGGGAGAAGGAATTAAATCAGACCGGAGCATGTGTTTTCCGCCTGAAAAACAGGATCAGACGGCGCGCTGCGTCTTTGAATATATATATTTTGGCCGGGCGGACAGCCGCCTGGACGGCGTGGGCGTCTATGAGTCCCGTATCCGGGCGGGACGTTTTCTGGCAAAGGATTCGCCGGTTGACGCGGACATCGTTGTCGGCGTACCGGAGTCCGGCAATGTGGCCGCACTGGGCTTTTCCCTGGAGTCCGGTATCCCCTACGGGATGGCGTTTATGAAAAACAGTTATGTCGGCCGCACATTTATCAAGCCAAAGCAGAGCAGCCGGGAGTCCAGCGTGCGCGTGAAACTCAATGTTCTGCGCGACGCGGTGGAGGGCAAGCGGGTCATCATGATTGACGACTCTATCGTGCGCGGTACGACCAGCGACCGGATAGTGCGTATGCTGCGCGACGCCGGCGCGAAGGAAGTACATATGCGTGTCAGTTCGCCTCCGTTTTTATATCCCTGCTATTTTGGCACGGATGTACCGGCCAGAGAACAGCTGATCGCGTATAACCGTGAGATAGAAGATATCCGGCAGATCATCGGCGCAGACAGTCTTGCTTATTTGCGGTTAGAAAGGCTGCCTGAGCTTACTTTAGGACTTCCCATCTGCAACGGCTGCTTTACCGGGAATTATCCGATCGAGCCGCCCAGCGAGGACATCCGGGGAGAATATGAAAAATAGTACCAAATACTTGGACAGCAGATAACACACAATCACATCAGCAGAAGGACATGGGGAGCATTTTCAGAGCCGCAGGGCAGACGATTGTTTCCGGTATGTCCGGTTTAGGAGTTTCGATATGAGTACAGACAGTTATCAGAGCCCGCTCTCAGAGCGGTACGCGAGCCGCGAGATGCAGTATATTTTCTCGCAGGACAAAAAATTCAGCACCTGGAGGCGGCTTTGGATCGCCCTGGCAGAGACAGAGCAGGAACTGGGACTTTCCATTACAGACGAGCAGATCGCGGAAATGAAAGCACACCAGGATGACATCAATTACGATGTGGCAAAGGAGCGGGAAAAGGTGGTCCGCCATGACGTCATGTCGCATGTTTATGCTTACGGCGTACAGTGTCCGAAGGCGAAGCCGATTATCCATCTTGGAGCGACCTCCTGCTATGTGGGAGACAACACTGATATTATTGTGATGACCGAGGCGCTGCGTCTGGTAAAGAAAAAACTGGTCAACGTGATCGCGCAGCTGGCGGATTTCGCGCAGACCTACAAGGATCTGCCGACCCTTGCATTCACGCATTTCCAGCCGGCGCAGCCTACGACAGTCGGCAAGCGCGCGACCCTCTGGGCACAGGAATTCCTGATGGATCTCGAAGATCTGGATTATGTGCTTTCTACGATGAAGCTGCTCGGATGCAAGGGTACGACCGGCACCCAGGCCAGTTTCCTGGAGCTCTTTGACGGCGATCAGGAGAAAATCGACCGCATTGATCCGCTGATCGCGGAAAAAATGGGCTTTTCTGCCTGTGTGGCTGTCTCCGGACAGACTTATTCACGCAAGACGGACACCCGGGTGCTCAATTGTCTGGCCGGGATCGCGGCGAGCGCGCATAAGATGTCCAACGACATCCGGCTTCTGCAGCACTTAAAAGAGGTCGAGGAGCCCTTTGAAAAGACCCAGATCGGCTCCTCCGCGATGGCATATAAGCGCAACCCGATGCGCAGCGAGCGTATCGCTTCTCTGTCGCGGTATGTCCTTACCGATGCCTTAAATCCGGCGGTGACATCCTCCTGCCAGTGGTTTGAGCGCACGCTGGATGACTCCGCGAATAAGCGGCTCTCCATCCCGGAAGGATTTCTCGCGGTAGACGGCATTCTGGATCTCTGCCTGAATGTCACAGACGGGCTGAAGGTTTATCCAAAGGTTATCGAAAAGCATCTGATGGAAGAGCTGCCCTTCATGGCGACGGAAAACATCATGATGGACGCAGTGAAAGCAGGAGGCGACCGGCAGGAGCTGCACGAGCGGATCCGCGAGCTTTCCATGGAGGCCGGCAGGACGGTCAAAGAGGAAGGAAAGCCCAATAACCTGCTGGAGCTCATCGCGGCAGACCCCGCGTTTAACCTTTCGCTGGAGGATTTGAAGAAATCCATGGAGCCGTCCCGCTACATCGGGCGCTCCAAAGAGCAGGTCGAGCGGTTTGTTGCGGAAGTCGTACAGCCCGTTCTGGATGAAAATAAGGAGCTGCTCGGCGTGAAGGCAGAGATCAATGTATAAAATAAACTGTTTCAGGAAAGGCGGAATATTATGGTACAGGCGATAGTTGGAGCAAACTGGGGAGACGAAGGAAAAGGAAAAATCACGGACATGCTGGCGGAGAAAGCCGACATCATTGTGCGTTTTCAGGGAGGAGCAAATGCCGGGCATACCATCATCAACCGTTACGGCAAATTTGCGCTGCATACCCTGCCGTCAGGCGTGTTTTACGACCATACGACCAGCATCATCGGCAATGGCGTGGCTTTGAACATCCCGCTTCTGGACGCGGAAATTAAAAACCTTGTGGGACGCGGTGTGCCGCTGCCGCATATTTTGGTATCAGACCGCGCGCAGATCGTGATGTCCTACCATATTTTGTTCGACCAGTATGAGGAAGAGCGGCTTGGCGGTAAATCCTTCGGATCTACCAAATCCGGCATCGCGCCGTTTTATTCTGATAAATTCGCGAAGGTCGGCTTCCAGGTGAGCGAGCTTTTTGATGAGGACACGCTCAAAGAAAAAGTACAGCGCATCTGCGACCTGAAAAACCCGCTGCTGGAGCATCTCTACCATAAGCCGCTTCTGACTCCGGAAGCACTGCTGGAGGAGCTGCACGGCTACCGGGAAACTATTCGTCCCTTTGTTGCGGATACCAGTGCATTCCTTGCAAAAGCTTTGAAAGAAGGCAAAACGGTTCTGCTGGAAGGACAGCTGGGGACGCTTAAAGATCCGGATCACGGCATCTACCCGATGGTGACCTCCTCCTCGACGCTGGCAGGCTACGGCGCGGTCGGCGCAGGTGTGCCGCCTTATGAAATCAAGCGTGTCGTGGCGGTCAGCAAGGCTTACTCCAGCGCAGTCGGCGCAGGAGCGTTTGTCAGTGAAATTTTCGGTGAAGAGGCTCATCAGCTCCGCGAGCATGGCGGAGACGGCGGCGAATACGGCGCGACTACCGGGCGTCCGCGCAGAATGGGCTGGTTTGACTGCGTGGCATCGCGCTACGGCTGCCGGATGCAGGGAGCGACGGAGGTTGCCTTTACGGTGCTGGATGCTCTGGGCTATCTCGATGAGATACCGGTCTGTGTCGCCTACGAGATTGATGGAAAGACGACCACCGATTTCCCGACCACCGTACAGCTGAATAAGGCAAAGCCGGTACTGGAGACCCTGCCAGGCTGGAAATGCGACATCCGCGGCATCCGCACCTACGAGGAGCTGCCTGAGAACTGCCGCAATTACGTTGAATTTATCGAGAAACAGCTCGGTTTCCCGATCACCATGGTCTCCAATGGACCGGCTCGGGAGGACATTATCTACCGCAGCGAAGCATAATCGGTGCTGTGCGGACATTTCTATGGAATAGTCTTTGTGCCGGCTACATATTCATAGAGTTAGCTGCGTGGGATATAAAACAGGAGAGTATGGACCATAGACGAAGAGAAGGGTCTGCGTCTCATATAGATATTGGATCCACGATTTGAAATATAGAAATCAGATTGCATTACAAGGAGGCTATGTACATGAACATCCTTGTCCTCGCCGGGGGCTACAGCCCCGAGCGGAACGTTTCTTTAAGCTCCGGCGCCATGATCGCCGGCGCGCTTCGCGCAAAAGGACACCAGGCGGCACTGATTGACTCTTACATCGGTGTAGATGACGCGGAGGCGGATCTGCAGCAGCTTTTTCAAAAGGAAATCTGCGAAGACTGGAAGAAGATTTCCACCGCCGTCCCGGATTTAAAAGCTCTCAAAGCGGCTCATCCAGAGTGCAAAAATCGTCTGGTCGGGCCGAATGTTCTGCGCCTTGCCCGCGAAGCAGACGTTGTATTTCTGGCGCTTCACGGAGGCAGCGGTGAGGATGGGCGCATCCAGGCGGCACTCGACCTCATGGGCGTACATTATACTGGTTCTGATTACCTCGGCAGCGGTATCGCCATGAACAAGCACCTGACCAAGATCCTTGCGAAGGAAGCTGGCGTGGCAGTCCCGGCCTGGGAAATCCGCGACATCTCGGGAGATGAGGCGATCGCGGCCGCGATGGATGAAGTACAGCTGCCCGTCGTTGTAAAAGTACCGGATGGGGGCTCCTCCATCGGCGTATATATCGTAAAGAGCGCTGAAGAGCTTCAGATCGCCCTGAAGCAGAACATCGGACGCCGCCTCATTTTTGAGCAGTACATCGAAGGGCGGGAGATCCAGATGGGATTTTTAGACGGAAAAGCTCTGCCATCGATCGAGATTATCGTCGATAAGGAATTTTACAACTACGAAAACAAATACCAGAAAGGCTTTGCCTTTGAACAGACCCCGGCTTCCATTCTTCCATCCCAGGAAAAAGAGATGGGAGAGATGCTTCTGCGGGTGGCGGATGCATTGTCCCTGCGGGTTTATGCACGCGCAGATTTTATCATTGACGGGAATGGGAAAATCTGGTTTATTGAAATCAACACCCTGCCGGGCATGACGCCGACGAGCCTGCTGCCCCAGGAAGCTGAGGCGGCCGGAGTCTCGTTTGGCGATCTCTGTGAAAAAATTGTAGAGGAAGCACGAAAAAAAGTGGGAACGGAAAGTGAAAATTAATTCTATAGTAATCGCTTCGTGGAACGCCATGCTCCTCTATCCGGATAATTTCCGCTCATTCGCCTGAGCAGCATAAAAAGCAGTCAGTCATCTGGCTGCTTTTCTGTATTCCCGGGGTGTAATCCCAAATTGATTTTTAAACAGTTTATTAAAATAAGAGATGTTGCGAAACCCGTTTTCAAGCGCGATGTCCATCACTGGAGAATCTGTTTCCTCCAATGCGGAAGCTGCTTTTGCAAGACGATAGCGATTCAGATACTCGATGCAGGTCGTGCCGGTATATTTGCGGAAAAAATTCATAAAATGGGTGTCACTGAAATGGCAGACAGCGGCAAGCTCGTGAATGGAAAGACTCTCCGCGTAATGCTCCTGGATGTAGGTGAGGATTTCCTTTAGCTGTTCTTCTGCGTGCAGACTGCCGTCTTCCCGGTTTGTATTTTCCACACAGCCGTAGGCATAGAGGTCGGCGAGCAAATCCATCAGGAGTGCCTTCAGCCGCAGCTCATAGAAGGCGGCTTCCTCCTGGAAGATTCGGCATGCTTTAAGAAAGCAGCCCTTCATCTGCGCATAGCCGGGATGTCCGGGATGAATCACGGGGGTGAAGCGGCGCTTTCCGGTCAGAAGCGGGTTCAGATATTTTACGGTGCAGATGTCTGGAACCATGCACCCAAGAAAGTCCAGATGAAATACCAGACTCTGAGAGGACATGGAATATCCCTGCCATTCATCCGCTCCATGCAGGGCATGGGGAGAAATGAAGATCAGATCTCCCTGGTTTACCTGGACAGGTTCAAAATTAATCGTATAGAGAGCGCTGCCTTCTTCAATATAAGAGATTTCCATTTCCTCGTGCCAGTGCAGGGAGAGTGTGCGGAAATGCTCCGGTATGTGGCAGTGATGATAACTCACTGGAAGAAGGGCGTCCCCATGGCTGGTTTTTTCGCGAAAATCAGGTGTATTTTTCTCCATAGATCCTCCATATTCCTCTTGGCGATGTAACACGTTCATTCCACAGAATAGTGTTAGTATTCGGTGGTATTTTGCAAGAAATTGCTGATTTATTATAGTATAGTATCACCATAAACGCCAGGCTTTTAGGGGAAGATTTAAGAATTATTTTAAGAAAATCATTTTAAGAAAACGATTTCAAAGGAGGATAAACAAATGCCAAAGTGGTTGAAGGACGCAGTTTTCTATGAAATCTATCCGCAGTCATTCTATGACACGAACGGGGACGGAATCGGGGATCTTAACGGCATCATTGAAAAGCTGGATTATATCAGGGGTCTGGGATGCAATGCCCTGTGGATCAATCCCTGCTATGACTCGCCATTTAAGGATGCGGGCTATGATGTGAGAGACTATAAAAAGGTGGCGCCCCGCTATGGGACAAACAGCGATCTCTACCGGCTCTTCGGGGAGGCGCACAGACGTGGGATGCACGTACTGCTGGATCTGGTGCCGGGACATACCTCGGAGGAGCATGAGTGGTTTTTAAAGAGCAGCAAGGAAGAGAAAAATGAATATTCGAATCGTTATATCTGGACGAACAACTGCTTTCAGCCGGCAAAGGGCTTTTTGTACATTGGCGGAGAAGCAGAGCGGAACGGCGTCTATGTGCTGAACTTCTTTAAATCGCAGCCTGCTTTGAATTATGGCTTTTTGAAACAGGAAGAGGACTGGCAGCTGCCGATGGACCATCCGGACTGCATCGCGACCAGGGAGGCCATGAAGGATGTGATGCGTTTCTGGCTGGATCATGGATGCGACGGGTTCCGTGTGGACATGGCGGATTCTCTGGTGAAAAACGACGATGAAAACAAATCCGGCACCAGCGCCGTCTGGCGGGACGTGCGGCAGATGCTTGATGAGGAATACCCGGAAGCGGCTTTCGTTTCCGAATGGAACTGCCCCAGACAGGCCATTACCGCAGGCGGGTTCCATATGGACTTTTTTCTGAACTGGGCGGGAAACGGCTACAGCTCGCTGATGCGCGACTACGAGACTCCTGGCGAAGATCACAGCTTTTTCAAAAAAGATGGAAAGGGCGATATCACCCGCTTTCTGGAAGATTATCTGCGAGGCTACACCGCGTCGAAGGGGGAAGGCTATTACTGTCTGCTGACCTGCAACCATGATACCAGACGCCCCAGATACAATCTCGATGAGCAGGAGCTGAAAATTACCTACGCGTTTCTCTTTACGATGCCGGGCGTACCCTACCTCTATTATGGAGATGAGATCGGCATGCGCTATCTGGATGTGCCGACGAAGGAGGGCGGCTATGCCCGCACCGGCTCCCGCACGCCGATGCAGTGGAGCGCGCAGAAAAATGCCGGATTTTCCACTTGCCCGGCGGACGCGCTGTACCTGCCGGTAGATCCTTCTGAGGACGCGCCCAACGTGGCAGCGCAGGAAACAGATGAAAACTCTCTGCTTAATACGGTCAAAGCACTGCTGGCTCTGCGGCACGAGGAGGAAGATCTGCAGGCGGACGCAGATTTTGAAGTGGTTTATGCGAAAAAAGGAGAGCTTCCGTTTGTTTACCGCAGAGGAGAGCTTCTGGTCGCGGTGAATCCGTCCAAAGAGAGCGTGAGTGCTCCGGTTGACGCTGGAGAGAGAAAGGTTCGTTTCGTCATCGGAGACGGGCAGGCGGAGAATGGGACGATTATGCTGGCACCGCAGTCCTACCTCGTGCTGAAGTAAAATATATAGCCTCCGGCTTTGCCATAAATGCCACAAATTCCTTGACAAACGCCTTCTCTCTGTCATAGAATAGCCTGTGGACAAAAAGAATTAATCCTGTGCACACGGATTCTGAAAAACGGCGTCAGCACGGCCCCGCGTCCGGTGCAAAGCAATGGAGGAGTGAAAAGAAAATGGCAGCACCGTATAATCACAGAGCCATCGAGCAGAAATGGAGAAGTCACTGGGAAGAGCATCCGGTGAATGTGGACGATGGCAAGAAGCCGAAATATTACTGTCTGGACATGTTTCCCTATCCGTCCGGCAACGGCCTTCATGTAGGCCATTGGAGAGGATACGTGATTTCCGATGTCTGGAGCAGATACAAGCTGATGCAGGGCTATTACCTGATCCATCCGATGGGATGGGACGCGTTTGGCCTGCCAGCGGAAAATTACGCGATCAAGAAGCACATTCATCCGGCAATCTCGACCGCTGAGAATGTCAAGAATATCAAAAAGCAGATCAACGATATCTCCGCGATCTACGACTGGGACCGCGAGGTCAATACGACGGATCCGGAGTTTTACAAGTGGACACAGTGGATTTTTGTACAGATGTTCAAAAATGGCCTTGCCTACGAGAAGGAATT